>JBARXI010000536.1:0-19805 GCA_049647275.1 Microcoleaceae cyanobacterium | reverse complement strand
CGACTAGCTAAGTCGAGAGCGATCGCCTTACCTATTCCTACTGCTGAACCTGTCACAAGTGCTTTTTTTAGCATTGTCTTTAATAACTAGATTTAATCACCAGTTAAGACTTCTAAAACATATTTTTCTAGAATTTTTTCAGAATAGAATTCCAATTTTTTGAGCCGTTATAACCATACATATCTTGATAGTAAGCATCTATCAAATATGTATTTTCATGGTTTTGTAACCAGCTTCTTAATTCATCCATTTTCTGTGGACCTTTCTCCATTTCTTCCTGATTTTCCTGAGAATCCAATTTATCAGCCCATACTTCCCACATATATTTATTAGTGTCTTCAACTATTAAATAATCACCTGTTTTAAGACCGTTATTATGAAAATAATCTACCACAGCAACTAGATTAACATGAGCATCTTCTATAATCAACCAAGGATGAGGAAACTGAGCCAAAGTTTCAGGTGAGAAGACTTCTCCTATTTTATTACAGTCACCCTGTAAAAAATGTACCCTAGAATCTGCTTTTGCTTTTTCATCTACCAAAGATATATCGATATCAACCGAATAAATAGAAGCATCTATGCCAAACATATTTAAAATGTCAGCCATCCAAATCGCTCCACCTCCATTCAAAGCACCAATTTCAATAATTGTCTTTGGTTGAAGTTCATAAAATAACATTGGATAAAGAGCAATTTCTGTTACTCCTTTATTTAAAATAATTCCTTTCCAGGTTTGTAAATAACTATTATTTAATAGCGGCGGCCAAGCTAAAAAAGGAATATCGCTTTTATCTTCTCGCTCAGAAATTTTAACAAACCTATTTTCCTGCATAGCTTCTTGTTGATGCTTTGCTTGTTTAACAATATCTTGGTAACTCATTTTCAATTAACCTCCTGAAATAGATTGATACAAATGCTTTAAGCGATGAAAATCTTCTCGTCCGACAAAATATTGCAAATCCATATATGCTACTTCTAAATGTCTCATTCCAGAATTTGGATTAAATGCTTTTCTGCCATGTAATACTCGAAAATTTTCTACTAATAAACAATCTCCTGGCTCCAGACGAAACCAATATTGATAAGCCGGATTTTTGAGGTAGAAAAAGAAGGTTTTATATGCTTCATAAAATTCTTCTACTTGGTCAAATGGAAGTTGGGAACTAAAGTTTTTGTGGGAAAAATATATTCCACTAACTAAACCATCTTGCTCTAGTTCAATTATCGGGGTTGTTCGAGATACATAATATTCCCATTCTTGGTAAAACTGCTCGAATTTAACTGGCACTTTGGTTAAAATTTCAAAGTATTGAGGGTGATGCTGTTGAAAATCTCTGGCAACTTTAAACCCATCTACCAATACCGACTCTCCTCCAGTAGCCAAATTTTCCACACAATATAACAGTTGGGCTAAAGGAGGTGTAGACATAAAGGTAATATCAGTATGAGGCGATAACTCGTTACCCTCCGCAGATAGGGATAAATCTTGAGCGTTTGGAATGGCTTTGACTGGAGAGTATCGTCCATATTTGCCTAGATAGTGAGCAGGTCCAATATCAGAGATAAAATTATCTAGGTCTTCATAAGGTAAGTTTTTGACTATAGTAAAGCCTAATGTCAAAAGCTGATTTCTCCAAGTTTGGCTATCTCCAGACTGAGCATTAATCCATTTTGGGAGATGTATATCTACCCAAGCTTTATCCCATAAAATCTTCTCTCTGGAGGGTTTTAGGCCCTGGTCTCCATCATAAGCATGACTCATTAACCAAGAGAGAGGAAAGATGCTGCGATGGGGTGGGTCTTCATCCCAGTCAACGATCAATTTTTCATCTGTTATTTCTATATTCAGAGGTTTTGGAGTTGCAGTTACCTCAGAAATGTCATACATTTTCTGAAAAGAAGTAGGATGGTAATATTTAGGACTCAGACAATTATCCCGCAACCAGATATAGTGGAAACGTTTGCCATTTACTGTTACAGAGCGATCGCCTGTGATGATATTTTGTGTTAATTGAGGACTCATAACTAACTCAAGTACAAATGTTTAAATTGCCGAAAATTCGCTTTTGGGATAAACTTCAGAGCATTTTTTGATTCAAATCAAACTCATGGTTTCTAAGACAGCTTTAACTTTAGAAACTTCATGGGTTCTAATGATATCGACTTTTCCTAATGCTGCAAAAACTGCTGCGACTACTTGAGAACTTCTAACTTCTTCTCCAAAAATTTCTAAAGCACTAGGAACTGATATAAAAACTGGAAATCCTAATTTTCTCAGACGAAAAGCATTTAATAGAGTTCTAACTTGATACCCGATCCGATTTGATACATTTTTATATTGGTAATAGAAATTTGAATATCCAATCCCTACAGCAGGATCGATAAAAATTTTCTTGACTCCTAGCTTAGTTGCCGTTTCTATTTCCCTGGCAAAAAAATCGTAGAATACATCCATAGGATCTTTTGCTGACTCAAAGTCAAATTCTCCAACATCTCTAGCATCTTTATTTCCTTGGAGGTAACAGATAATGATAGCTGCATCATAATCAGCTACTACTCGATACATTTCTTCGCTATTCTCAATGCCAGTATAATTGATGACATTTGCACCAGCTTTTAAACATTCTCTTGCAACTTCAGGGTAATAAGTTTCAATGGAAGTTAATATCTTTTCTTGACTGAGAGTTTCTATTACTGGCAAAAGCGAACTTGTTTGTTTGAACTCATCTGCTCTCTGTGTATTTTTGGAACTTGCCTCTGCACCAATATCAATAATATCTGCACCTTGAGCTGTGAGAACTTTACCACGACGAATTGCTTGTTCGGCATTATAACAGATAGTGTGATTCCACCAAGAATCAGTGGAAAGGTTGATAATACCTAAAAGTGATGTTTGAGTATTAAAGTTAAACTTTTTATTTCCGATAGTAAACTCTTCTACTTGTACATCGTAGTCGTCTTTATGTTTGTCATATATTTCATAAATCTCTGGGAGAGTAAGCATTTTTGAACTCCTAATAATCTAAAGATAACCATTTTCCGTCTAGCAAAAATTCCATAGCTGCAATGTTTGGCAGGGAAGAGGTTGAGAGAATGACCTACAATGAAAAATCATAGGTCTAACTACAACCTCCATCCTCCAGCAACTTCCATAACTTGTCCTGTGATGTAGCCAGCTTCAGGGCTAATAAAAAAACCAACAGCATTGCTGATATCTTGTAAAGTAGCAGGTCGTTGAGCTGGCAGAATAGGGATAGTTTCCTCTAAACCAACAGAATTTTCTGCGACTCCCGGAGAAACTATATTAGCAGTAATGTTGTCTTTAATTAACTCCTTAGCTAGTGACTTAGTATAAATAATAATACCAGTTTTAGCAATTCTATAGGCTGTCTCTACCTCTCCTGCTATTGTATGTTGGGCACTTGCGAAGGCAAAGTTGACAATACGTCCCCAACCTGCTGCTTTGAAGTAAGGAATTGTTGCTTGAGTCACATAGAAAGTGGCATTGAGGTTAGAGTCAAGCATTTGATGCCATTCCTCAACAGATATTTGACTAGCTGGTTTTTCCAAATAGTTACCCACGTTATTAACTACCACTGATAAGCCTCCTAGTTTTTCGGCTGCATTTTCTACTAGAGACTGAGCTTGCTCTGGTTTGGTAACATCTGCTTGTAGGGCAATAGATTTTACTCCATAGTTAGTTGCTTCTTTGCTTGCTTCGTTAGCTGCATCTCCACTAGAGTTGTAGTGAAATGCTATATCAAATCCTTTGCTGGCTAAGTCAAGAGCGATCGCTCTTCCTATTCCTGAAGCTGAACCTGTCACAAGTGCTTTTTTTAACATTGTCTTTAAGAACTAGATTTAAAGCGTTGCTGATGGGTGGGTATGATTTGTATTTGTTGGCAATTGCTAAACTATTGAATAACAAATACTTGAGATTATTCAGTTTTTATTTTCATACCTTGATTTAGTAAGGCCGATTTAATCATCATTTCATTTACATTAAACACGAACCTGAGTTAATATATCAAACTATTAGACATCTCCAAAAATCAAAAAGAAAATCAATTCTTATCCAGAGATTATCAATTATTCTTCCCTGTTCCCTGTTCCCTGTTCCCTGTTCCCTCTTTTCTGGAGATGTCTATTGAAGGTAATGCCCTAATTCAAGTACAAATGTTGAAACTGCCGAAAATTTTCTCGTGCTGTAAAGTAATCCCAAGCAACATAAGAAGACTCTAAATGTCGAGGCCCAGAATTAGCGTCAAAAGCTGTTCTACCATGTAGCACTCGGAAGTTTTGCACCATCCGGCAATCTCCTGCTTCTGAACGGAAATGATATTGATAATCAGGGCTTTTCAAATAACGGAAGAATTGACTATAAGCTTCATAAAATTTTTCCATTTTGTCAAAAGGTATATCCCAGTTGTAGGCGTGGGAGTGACCAAAATAAACTCCCGAAACTTCTCCTTTGATGTCTAATTCGATGATAGGGCGACTACGACGGTGATAATATTGCCACTCTGTGTAAAACTGCTGGAACTGAGTAGGAGTTTCTACCAAAATTTGGAAATAGTCTGGATGGTGTTTTTGAAAGTCTTGGGCCACTCGAAAGCCATCTACCAGTATTGAATCTCCACCTGTTGCTTTGTGCTCTACACAGTAGAGAAATTGCAATAGGTCAGAGGTATACATATAACTTTCATAATCAGTGTGGGGTGGTAGAGCGTAGCCAGTCTCAGATATATCATTAGCTCCTAGCTTAGATTTTACTGCGTAGAACCGCCCGCCTTCTGTATAATGAATTGGTCCGATAGAAGTCAGAAAATTATCTAACTCTGATAAGGGCATATTTTTGATGACGGCAAAACCCAAGGTGTATAGTTGGTCAACCCAAGCTTGCCTACTACATGAATTAAAATCGTGTTTTTCTGGTGGATGTGCTTTAAGCCATGCAGTATCCCACAGAATTTCCTCTTGTTTACGCAGTTCAATTTTACTGTGAAAGTTGCCTTTTTCTGCTGCTTCATCATAAGCATGACTCATTAACCAAGATATAGGAAAGATGCTCCGATGAGGAGGGTCTTCATCCCAGTCTATAATCAGTTCATTATCTGTTAACTCCACGTTTAGAGGTTTGGGAGGTTCACTCACCTCAGAAATATCATAAAGTTTCTGGAAGGAACTAGGATGGCGACATTGAGAACTTAAACAATTATCACGCAACCAGATATAGTGGAAACGTTTGCCTTCCAATGTAATAAACGAATTATTTTCCATAATTCAAGCCTTTATTTTCTTGGTTTAGTAGCGCGTCTAGACTAATTTAGTTGGCTGGCTAAAAGACAAAAGTTTAACAGTAGTATAAACCCCTGATTGACTTTACCCACAATTTTCGCCTAGAAAGGCTAGTGGGTTGGTAAATAGCCCACCCATCATTTTATAAGATTATGAGTGTTAACTCTTACTTCCCATCATTTTTTCGAGGTATACAGATGTTTCACCTTCTGGAATTGCTGGTAGAGAATGAAATTCCACATTTCCTTGATTTGGAGTTAGAGTTTGATAGAGAAGCTCTCGACAATGGTTATTTTCATCGGCCACGACTACTTTGGCTTCATGTCCATTTTCTAAGACATCAGCGCGATCGCATTGTTCATTAGCCCAAACAATTAATATATCACTTTTTTCACATATAAGTGCCCCTCCCCCATTAGGACAAACCATACCCGAACCTGCTTCTCCGGGTAAAACATAAGTTGACCAACGGTTGCCATTATTAATATTGACTATTTCCACTTCTTCTAGAGGTAACATTCCTACTTTTTTTAGTAACTCTGAGTCTATGGTTACGCTGCCAAGGTAGTCACGCTTTGCTTCTGTTACTCGTATACGATGAAGTTTAGTGTGCATTAGTTTGATTGTAGCCATTCTTCTCCTTTCTTATTTATGCAATTAGGACTTTTGGTAGACAAGAACATACATTTGTTCGGTCTCAAAGATATTAAACTGTTCTTGAGTAATTAAATTCCAAGGCAACTGTTTGATCACCTCATGCAAGGAATTGCTCTCATTATAATAATCTACTCGTACTGTTAATATAAAATATCCACCTGTTTTGAATAAATTGGATAGACTTTTTAAAGCACGAGGGTGAGCATGACCAAAAGTAAAAACACCTACTGCCAATATTGCATCATAGCTTGCTTCTGATCTAAAAGCTAGAGGTTCCTCCAGGTTGCCTTGGTCATTTCAGTTATCAGTTAGCCTCCTATCGGAGGAGCTACGCTAACAGTTATCAGTTGTAAAGGGCAGTATAAACCTGCTTTTTCCTGGCTACTTCTAGCATTTGTTCAGAGAGGTCAACCCCAATGATATTGTTGTATCCTAATTCTGCTAGAGCTTCACCCTCCATACCTGTACCCGCTCCGGCATCTAGGATAGTGGCATCCTTGATTTGGCAAAACTTTTGTTAAGGCATTGGCTGACTGGACTGGAGAACAACGATAAGGTTGGTCTAGGTCTGTATCATAAACAGCTGCCTGGGCATCATATTTCTGCTCTAAGTTATGTTGCTCGCCATTTTTGTCAACCCAGGAAAGGCGATCGCTTACTTTTTCACATGAGTAATAACCCCATCCTAATTGATTAGTTTGAATTGCCTCACACATCTTATCATAAGCTGCACTCAGTTGTTGATATTTAGCCAAAGCTAACTGGGAGAGTAATTCATAGCTTTTGTGCAGATGTTCCTTCAAGTCTTTAGTTGCCAGCACCATAAACCCCAACTCCCTCAGGAATTCTTTATAGGAGTCCAGACTAAATATTGGTTCAAACAGCAATCGGTCATAGACGTATTTACAGGCCATTTCGTTGATTTATTGTGCCGGAGTAATCAGGTCATCGAATATAAATGTGCCTCCTTCTTCAAGTACACGGTAAGCCTCTCGTAATGCTTGGTGGCGATCATGAACGTGGTATAATACTGCTTGGCTCCAAACATGGGTAAAGCTGCCTTCCTCATAAGGCAAGTCAGTTGCTGATGCTTTTTCAAACTCTAGCTTTAGGGATGGATGCTGCTGTGCCTTTGTTTTGGCATTTTCAACGCGGACAGCACTGATATCGACTCCCACTACTTCGCACCCTGTCTGTTGGGATAGCCAGATAGCAGTGTTGCCATTACCACAACCAAGGTCTAGTACCCGGGAATCTTTTGTGATCCCACTCTGGCACAACATATATTCGTTCCAGCGTTTACAAGCTGTGATCAAGTCTTCAGCCTTGGCTTCAGTTAAGTTTTCAAAATAGCCCCAGTGTAAACTTCCTTCCGAGTCCCAAAAACTTCGATAAAGGCTATCTTCACTATCATAAAATGCTTCTGTATCGGCTTCGGAATATTTGCTTTGTGTCATAGGAATAAAAATTATGATGATTCTTCTTTGAAGGTGGTGGATATCTGATTAAAAACAGGTGCTTTTTTTATTGTTAGTAGAATTGCTATTTTAACTTGCCAGTTTAAAACTTAGACACCCCTGAACATTCTACCTCTTCTAGAAGTTTAGCGATCGCCTTTCCTGATACTGGGTCAATCCAATTTGGAGCTATTTCTGCTAGGGGTACAAGCACAAAAGCTCTTTCTCTCATTCTAGGATGGGGTATTTGCAGATTAGGAGTATCTAATATTAAGTCATTATATAAGATTAAATCTAAATCTAGAGTTCTGGGTCCCCAATGTTCCAAACGTACCCGCTTAAATTGTTGTTCAATGTCTAATAGAATTTCTAATACTTTATGGGGGGTTAACTCTACTTTTAATAATGCACAACCATTGATATAATCTGGTTGTTCAGGACCTATAGGTTTAGTTCGATACCAACTAGAATAAGTATTTAGGGTAATACCTGGAATTTCTGATAAAGTTTGGATTGCATTTTGGAGAATACTCATAGATTCCCCTAGATTACTACCAAGACCAATAGCTGCATTATCTAGTTTTTCTGATTTACTGAAGTGAGTTTTATTAGACATTCTGGCTTTGCTTTTTATGATTTTTTATGAGTATTTGCACAGTTGAGTTTACCAAAAAAATCCTCGACTACAAAGGTTTAACACAAACTTATTAAATTGTGTTGAATTTGAGCGTTTTTCAAATAGCTTTTTTTTTGTTTACTATTTTTAGACAATATTCCTTTATTTTAATTTTGACTTTACAGTAATTATCAAGAAAAATCAAATTAATGCATAAGAACAAACAAAAAGTTATCATCTACCTCAAGACTGCTCAAGCTATTCAAGAGAGGTGCTATCGCATCTTTTCTCTTGCCTGCAAAGACCAACTAAATAACTTTTAAGTCGATTTAAGCAAACTAGACAAATAAATGTGCCGACTATATTATTAATATTATTTATGCTCAATATCCTACATTAGACATACCCTTTCATAGTCGTTGGGGATACTTCGAGGTAGGAGATGTACCTCGCCTCGCCGAACTTGACCAGATATTGGCGGGACTCACTCCTGTGTAAAAGGCCAAAGTTAAATTTGACTTAGCCATTATTATTGTACTACTTGATGCTTGATGCCGATACGGGAACAAACTGCTAATACAGTGAACCTGAAACTGCCCTAATATTGAGTCGTTCGGAAAGTTTGGCCGTTTGCAGTTTCCGGCTATTTTGTCAATGTTTTTTTCTAGTAATTCCGATTTTCCGCCATAAATAAGTAGATGCTAGGGGACTTTCCCAACTTGATATCCAGACTTTAGTCACAGGATTTCAAGTTAGTGGAGAAAATCTTGTGGTGAGTTTGGAAGGTTATCTGAAATTACTGCAACCTTTGGGACAATTGTTAAATTAAGGCCACTTCTATATTGAATGCAGTATTGGAGGGATTAGAAGAAATCTGGCCAGGAGGGAGTAGCATCTCAGGGAGAGATTTAGGAGATGTTTGGCCCGCTCGTCTGCTCAACACTGACAGTTTGGGGAATGAATATATACCTTTGCATAAATTACACAAATTATCTCAATAGTTGACATATTCATTGTTGGAACTTCTACAATAATTTGGTTTAAATATTATAAGATTAGATGATCTAAGGTGGTTAGCAGAATATGGGAATGATGGTTTATTTATAGATATAGGATAGATATAGGACTAAGACAAGTCAAAAAGAATTTAATTTGGCAACAGGAAGATTTACCAAGTTTAGAAATGATTGTAAAATAGAGGGCATTAACTATTAGTCTTTTAGATAAGATTGATACAGCAATTCAAGAAAAAGTCAACTTAAATGCTTCTGAATTACCACCGATCAAAGTCTTACTGGTAGGCACATGGACAGCAGGATTAAAAATAGCCAAAAAATTAAGAAAAGATAGTGCTCCTCCGATTAAAATAAAAAGTGATGGAAGTGTTTTTTTTAATTATTCATTATGGACTCAATTTCAATTACTGGAATTCGCTGCTACGGATACATCGGATTTTTTCCAGAAGAGAAAGTATTAGGTCAATGGTTTGAAGTAGATTTAACTATTGGGTTAGATTTGACTAACGCTAGTAAAAGTGATGCCTTAGAAGATACTGTAGATTACGGCAGTATTGTTAATAATGTACAAGAGCTTGTGAAAAATTCTAAGTTTGCTTTGTTAGAAAAGGTAGCCGATGCGATCGCAACAGCTATTTTACAACAACCATTAGTACAAAATATTAAGGTTAGTTTAACTAAGTTGGCTGCCCCTATTCCTGATTTTAGTGGGAAAGTTACTATTGAAATTACTAGAGCTAAAGAGGCATTAGTATATAACTAATAGACATCTCTAAAAAAGAATGTAGAGACGTTCCATTGAATGTCTCTACAAGGGTTTGAGAAAAGGGATATTTAATTTCTGGAGATGATATATAATCGTTAAAGCAAGTAGCATTAATACATATATAGTAATTTTATACAGTGTATTTCATGTAAATGTGGTACATTCATTTTACTCGACCTAATGCTTGCTACTGCACCCCGTGAAGAGTGAATATTAAGCACTTGAAAACTATTTTAAAAGCTGGTGATACTATACTTCATAAACCTGAAATACGCTATAATTGAGAAGCGATCGCTAAATTATAATGATTAATAAAATTTCAGATAGCTTTGATATGATTTTCTGATTTTTCAGAGAAATATAGCGTTTCTCAAGTTACTGAAGTACAGTTGTTTTTCTTCTTTTCTATTCTCTGTTTCCCGAATTACCACCCCTACTCCCTAAAATAAAAGAATTTTGTACCTCACGCTTCTTGGGAATTGCTATATCTAGTTTTTTTTATAAGTCGATAAACTCGTTGATGAAGAGTATTATTAAATCCTTCAATATGATTATTTAACCCCGTTCTTTTCCGACAGCTTTGTGTCTTTTACTAGGTAAATTATGTGCATAAACTGACCAAAAATATGTATAGCAAATAGCACATTATCTGTAAACAAGAGCGAGAAAGTTCTAAAGCACTTTAGCTCCAACTTATCTTCGATATCTAATATAACAACCAAGGATTGGGTTAATTTTTTTCATCCAAAACTAACCCAATCCTAAATCCATTGTTTGTTGTTTTTATTAGTGAAAAATAACCAAGCTTCATCACACTCAATCTCTATTTCCCCCGGCTTTTTTGAAGAGTGCTGGATTTGTCTATAAGTCCGATCATACTTGGAATTGACCTAATATTGTAACATTTTTGAGATACACTAATGACTCTTGAAATACCAGCTAGTAGACCTAGGCGTAAATTTGCCTACCTTTCATCATTGCTTTACTGCCTTGGCCTAATAAGTTAATTATATGGTGGCTTTATTCCTGCCCAAGTCCATTAGACTGATTTTTTCTAATAGTAGCTTATCAATCAGTTTTTTTGTCTTATTATCAATGACTTTATTGCTAGGATTTTCAATGAATTGACAACCACAATCTCAAGATTTATCTTTTTGTTTTTGATTGTGAATGCTGCCGTTTTTGACAATAAAATGAGAGTCACAATGAGGGCAAGCTAGAAAAAAATCCACAATATTTTTTCTCCAAACTAAGCAATTATAAACTTATAGCGATCGTACCTTTTTTAGAGTTAAAGATGTTACAGAATGAGGCATTCATTATCTGATTTTATCAGAAGGGATCGCTTGCTAACTTTTCCTATTATACGATTTCTACGATTTTGAATAATTCCGGCAAAGGCAAAACCTTTCTGAGAGAGACCTGTAGGCGCTCATTTGTCACAAAAATTTCTCACGCTTGGTATTACTTAACGATCTAATTAATTAATTTTAGTAAAAACTGTAAAAAAAGTAAAAAATAAAGCATTTTAAAATTACTTTTCTTGAATTATCACTACATATTTATTACTACCAGGAGATGAGATAATAACTAGCAAACTATTGCTCTGCTACTCTCAGGGCGAAGGTTGTTAATTGCCACTACTCTTCAACCTCTACAGCTTTAATAATAAGTATTCAATTGAACTTGATGTTACTTATAATCTTGATAAGTGCTAGAATTAATTAGAGTTTAAACGCAAGTGTTCCGCTATCAGCGTTCAGCGTTCAGCCTTTTAATCAACGAGGTTAGCATTCTGAATTTAGAGCTATGACCTCATAGCTGACGGCTGAATGATTAAGTTGAAACTAACAACTCCCATAAAGACTATCTGAATCTATTAATAGAGGTTAAAAAAAATCAACTATGACAAACAAATACCAACCAGAAGATGTAGCTCCATCTGATAATAGGACATCAATTGATGTAGTCGAGGATTCTGCTAATAAGATATTTGCTAATATTTTAGATCCAAATATTATTCCGTTTCAAAATAACTCAGATATTTTAAGTCTTGCGACAGGTCAAAAACTTGAAAATGCCATCACACTTTTGCAAACTAATCAACAGCAGTTATCACCACTTCAAACAGCACAACTTGAGTTTATTCTCGGTTTAAATGACTATGATAGTGACAAAATAGAAGAGGCATTAGTACATTTTAACAAAAGCTTTTCGATATGGGAAATTAGTACAAAAATTTTGCCAGGAGAAACAAAAAGTCAAGCAATAAATTCTCAGTTAGAAAATTTAGGAGCTGTACAATTTTATCTGGCTTTATGTTACGAACATCTTGGTGATTTAAGTGAAAAAACAGAACAAAATAACTATTGGCGGCAGGCACAAATTAATTTCCGACAATGTTTAGATGTATTTGCTCAAGTAGATCGACAAGAATTAGTAGCGAAATTTATTAATAAAAAGGGTGAACTTCTGAAAAAATTAGAAGCATGGAATGATTTACATAATCTGGCTCAAAGAGCTTTAGATTTACATATTACTTATGGCACAGAAGAGCAAATTGCTGAAGATTACGGTTTTCTGGCAGAAGCGGCAATGCATGAATCGAAATGGGCTCATGCTAGTCAGTTAGCAGAGTTAGCACTTTCTATTCAAAATCAATCTGTTGAAGACCCTTTAGACATCTCACAAAATCACAATTATTATCTTTCAATATTAGCAGAATCCCAGAATAGTTTGCATGAGTGGCAAACTACCGTGGATCAATTAGAAAAAGCCCGTCGTCAAACTAATCCTCACCACGATCCTCATGGTTATATTTCAATATTAACAGCATTAAGAAAGCTTTATTTTGAACAAGACCAATATGTCAAAGCTGCTACAGTGAAAGAGGAACTATTAAAAATTGAGCATCAATCTGGATTAAGAGCTTTTATCGGTATAAATCAGTTACGGCCACAGCACTTTGATGCTAATGTCACGGTTGCTAAAGAAATTCCAGCTTCAGGTCGTTTAGAAGATGTGAATAATTTAGTCGCCAGGATTAAAAGTAATGACCATAAATTAATCGTAATTTATGGTGCTTCAGGGGTTGGTAAAAGTTCTTTACTTAATGCAGGATTAATACCTATTTTACGGGAAGAAAAGACAACGAACAATCAAGTTATTTTGCCCATACTACTGCGAGTTTATACAGATTGGATTAGAAATCCCGACCCCAATACTTGGAATCTTAAAGATGTGTTGTCAACACTACTAAAAAACAACGATCAAAATAACTTAAAAGTATTAATTTTAGACCAGTTTGAAGAGTTATTTACTGTTTGCGAAAAAACAACTCAAAGACTACCACTATATCAATTTTTACATAATTGTTTGAGTCTAAGTTCTGTGAAGGTAGTTTTATCTGTGCAAATAGACTACTTACATTATTTGTTAGAATGGGAGCGCCTGACTAATTTAGAAGTAGTAATTAATTCTGAAATCCTCTCTAAGAAGACTCTTTACTACATAGGTGATTTTCCTCCCATTCAGGCTAAAGCTATGATTCAGAGCTTAACTGAAGCTGCTAAGTTAGAATTAGAACCTGATTTAATTGATGAAGTAGTAAAAGATTTGAGTTTAGCTGTGGACGCAGTACGTCCAATAGAATTACAAGTAGTAGGCAGTCAACTCGAAGTAGAGCAAGTTACAACCCTTGAACAATACCGTAAATTAGGAGATAATCCTCTTCGGAAACTGACAATAAATTTTTTAGATGAGGCTATTAAGAACTGTGGTTTTCTGAATGAACGTACAGCTATACTTGTGTTATATTTGTTAACAAATGAAAAAGGTACTCGCCTTCTCAAAACTCGTGATGAATTAGCGTCATATTTATTAACAGAAGCTAATAAGTTGGATGTAGTTTTAGATGTATTAGTTGCCGAGGGATTAGTATTATTATTACCAGAATTACCAGAAAACCGGTATCAATTAGCCCATGATTATTTAATTCCTTTAATTCGTGAACAAGAAGGAGAAAAGTTAGTAGCCGAGTTGGAACTAGAAAGGGATATAGCAGAACGTAAACTGCTTCAGGAAAAACCACAGAATTTCTTAGATAAAGCAATTGCTTCTGTGTTTCATTGGATACGAGTTGATTAGAGTATTTTCTCTCAATCGGTAGTCCTAAATATGTAAGGATGTTAGTTATACCAAATTAATATGAAGTTGTATAGAATAAAATGTAAAAAAGAATTGACCGAAGACAACCAAATATAAAGACTGACCAATTAAGATATTTCATAATTCTGTGCAGCCTCACATAAAATTGGTATTACTAAGTACCTAAACAAAATTAATTGCATATTCTTGACCAAAAAAATAGGGTCTCATATAGAATCCGGGTAATTAGTTATCGTATCGCTGAGGAGTCAGGAGTTAGAAGAAAGAAAGAAAGGATTTGAATAGCATGAATTTTTAAATTCGTATTCAATAGAACATCTGTATTAAGAGGAAGTAATTTTGCGATTACTGTATAACCGGATTTTATATCAAGCCTCCCCTTTTAAGGGGATAAAAAGCGGTCGAGGGATGGTGAGGTTTCCTCGCTATTCCTCGACCAAGAGAAAAGAACATTCTGCATCTTATTTTCAAGCTCCTCTGTAAAGAGGCTAATACCGTTTCACGGAATTCAGAAGTCAGAAGTTAGAAGCGAGTGTGTAATTGGTCGGTCTCCTTTCCTCCGGAAATGCTACGCAAATAGAATGTAAGACACACTTCACTACAGTCAGAAGTTAGATTTAAAATTACTAAAAATTTTTACAATACAATAGTTTCAGGCAATTATTTAACATTTAAAGTTTGAAACTATTGGTGATATCCTTAAAGTGAATTGGTATAACTAATAAAGCAGTTCCTCTGCAAGAGGCTAACTGAAATGACCTAAATTTTCCAGGAATTTTTTCAGGTATTTAAGTAAGCTAGAGCAACTCTGATAAGCATCAACTTCAATCCATTCATATTTAATAAATTTCCATAAAATTTCGATTGAGTTTTACTTGGTTGAGTAAGTCAGTAGCCAAAATATCTTTAATTTTTTTTATTCCCATTCTTCTAGCTTTTATATCAAAATGTCGCTAGTATGAATTGATGCTTTATCCATAAAAACTATAGTAAACTTAGTTAATTTTTCACTAAATTTATCTAAAAAATTTATAACTATATGACTATTGATTGCTGTGGCATAAATTTTATAGCATAATTCATTTCTAGGATTAATTAATCCTCAGACATTTGTTCTTTCACTTTGATAACTTTTGATAGTTATTATTGAGCATTTTTCTTGCTAATCATAGGGAATGCATGGCATTAAATCAAATCTACCTTCATCTAAATACCTTAAATCAATTTATCCTTTTTTATCTTGTTCTTTCCTGCTGAGTAACATTAAAATTGGGGTGATTTTCAAATAAGATAAAAATCCTGGGGTTTCTCCGAAATAATCTGAATAATTTAGCTAAAAATTGAGTAATGACAAAATGAAATTGAGCGAATAAATATTTTTTTTATCTCAAAACAGACTGACTTGTTTCCGTCGTCATTTTTAATACTATTTAGCGCTCTTTTTGGTGAGGTTCGAAACTCCAAAATTTATCCAGTATCAGGAATAGCTTAAATTCTAGAGTAAGGGATACTTAAAATATTTTGATGAGGACAATAACGAGCAATTAGAATAGACATCGGCGTGGAAAATAAATAAGCCTTTTAATTAGAGAGGCTAAGGAAAGAAAAAGTAACCCTAAAAAATCCTTTTTCGTGCCTTTTTCATAAAAATATCTTACCTGTTGCCTATTGCCTGTTACCTACTCCTGCAAAAAATCTATATCTTTTTCCCAGAGGTCTAATTAAAATGAAAATCATTCAGACACTGACGGTAATTATTGCTCCCAATTTAAAAAAATTTAGACTAATTTTTCGTATTGTGGCTTAGAAAAAAAGTTTTACCTAAACATTTGTATAGATTATTAATTTTTTGCTTTTACTTTTGAAAACTTTGACTTATCTTAATTTTATCTGTAACTCAGTTTAATTTAATCTGTATAGACTACGATTGAAATATATAAGATTGGGATGTTAGAGCATTTTGCATTTAAGATAAATTATGAAAACACTAGTTAAAATAGCTGTTAACACCGCTTTAGTTGCTGGCTTAGGTTTAAGCGCTATGGTCGTACAAGCAGGTAGTTGGGATAACTTCAAATTCCGCTATTTTAATCTCACACAATATCTAAATAATCAAAATAGAGAAATCCAAGATATCCAAGCACAAAATATTAACCCTGAGAAATATAGCCGGATTAATTTAGCTCAACTTTTGAATGGTGGTCCGCCAAAAGATGGTATTCCTTCGGTAGATAATCCTCAATTTGATACAGCAAAAACAACATCTTTTTCTGCAAATGAAACAGTTATCGGTGTAGAAATTAATGGAGAAGCAGTTGCCTATCCTTTTGGCATTATGAATTGGCACGAAATAGTTAATGATACCGTGGGAGGAATTAATATAACTGTTTCTTATTGCCCTTTATGTGACACAATAATAGTATTTGAGCGTGGCAATACCACTTATGGTGTTTCTGGTAAGCTTTATCAAAGTTGTTTAGTAATGTACGATCGCGCTGATGATACTCTTTATGCTCAACCTTGGGCTATTGGTATAATTGGTCAGAATGTTAACCGTAGCTTAGATAGAATTCCTGCTATTAAAACAACTTTAAGTTCTTGGTTAACAGCACATCCTAATAGTAAAATTATTTCGACAAAAACAGGCTATAACCGTGACTATTTTAACTACCCTTACGGCAGTTATTATACAGACAAAAAAATAATTTTTCCTGTCAGAAACCAAGACCAACTTAGCCAACATCCCAAGTCGATTGTTAGTTACATTTGGGAATCAGATGGAGGAACGCCTAAAAATAATTTTTCAGGTGATAGTTTGCAATTTGTACATTCAGAAATGGAAATATTAGGGGAAAAAATTTTAGAGTTTAAGGGGATAAAAATAAAGGCTAAATGGGATAGTCAAATGAAAACTGTAATTGTTCAAGAAATTGATGGTAAAACCATTCCAAGTTCCACTGCTTTTGCTTTTGTGTATCCAGCATTTTTTGGGGAGCGGGTAGACAACTCCGATGATATTAGCAGAAATTCCTTATGATACTAAATCCGCTGATGAAAAAGTACTTTTTCCAAATCTTCTCTAACCCTTCAGCATAAGTGCCTTACCCTCGTAATAAAGCTTCTATCTAAACCGGATTTAGTATGACTTACGCAGGAATGACACAGTTAAAATGGTGCCTTAAGACGGATTGTTAAATACTTTTGACAGCTTATATTTTAGTTGTCTAACGCACCCTACAATAATGAACTATTTTAGCTGTCCCGCGGCAGTAGGGTCTCTTGCAACGCATCTTACATCAAACCTAGCCGATAACAGAGGATTTTGCGTAATACCAAGCGTGAAAAAAGAATGTTATAAGTAATAACGGAAATTAAAATACTTTTGGTCAGATATCCTTTTTTAATCAAAGAGATATTCACACTAAGAAATAATATTTAAGCTATAAATTGCTGACTCCTGACTCCTAGAAAAAATCTAGCTATTTCTAGCAAACATCGAGCGCCCTTGGTTATATAGCGTTTTCAAATGAGATGTAAAACAAGAGTTGGTTATTTACTAACAGTAAAAAGTTCGGCAAACCTTCTTGCCTGTTGCCTCTTTCATTTTTCCTGTTGCCTAAAAGCAGCCAGGTTTTTTAGGCAAATCAAATGAAATTACTATAATACCAAATTAATATGAAGTTCTATAGAATTTAAGATGTAAAAAAGAATTGACCGAAGATAAGCATACATAGAGACAGATGAATTAATATATTTCATAATTCTGTGAGTCTCACATTAAATTGGTATAATACCATGTCCGCTTGAACAGTTATAAATAAGCACAGAGAAGTCTATCGGGGTAATTCATGTTTGCGGAGCATTCCGTTTGCTCCGCATTCGGTAGGAAAGGAAAGGAAAGGAAATTACCCCTACAGGAGGGAAAAAAAAGGAAGAAAAAGAGGAGAATAAACAAGGAAGAAGGCAGTTTTTTATCACTAATTATCCGGACATGATATAATTCATGTTTGCCGAGCATTCCTTCAGAAATTACCCCTACAGGAGGGAAGAAAGAAAAAGAAAGAAGGAAGAAGGAAGTTTTTTATAACTAATTAACCGGACATGATATAAGTCCTGTTCCTATTAAGTAACTCAGCATAAATAAACGCATAATGTGGGGCGCGTAGTCAGCTAAAACCTTTATACAAATACACTTATAGCCATTGCCAACCCTACAACTGTTTGACCTTTAATTATGCCCACCTACTTAACATAATAATAGGGGGTAGACAAAGAAAATTCAAAGGATTTATCAATAGCGTGCATCTATGTTTTAGCTGTCGCAGACATGAAAAAATCCTTGTCATCCCCCTATTTTTGCCGATTCTGAACTTAGCAATTAATCGAACTAGTTAATGTTACTGTTTCATGTTGTTTAATCCATTCTAAAACTCGATTCCATGCCCACCAAATATCAGGGTCTCCTGCACGGCGCTGACAGGATTTACTACCAATATAACCGACATGACCACCGTAACGAGTTAATATTAAATCAATAGCAGGATTATTAGCACAAGTAACTTTTAAATCCGGCACAATTGTAGGGTCAAATAGTGGGTCATCTTCAGCATAAATAATCAAAGTTTGCTTCTGAATCTGAGGCAAAATATAGAGAGCACTACTTGCTTGATAGTAGTCTTCTACTGATGAGAAACCCAAGAGTTCAATAGTTAATTCTTCGTCAAATTTCCAAATACAATCAGCCCGATTAATTGCTTCTGGGTCGAGAAAACCAGGATGATAATCGTGAATTGACCATGCTAATTTTCTTAAGTTTTTAGAAATGCCTCGATCTAAATATTTGCCTAAAGGATGACTGACTAAATAAGTAAGAGAACGCTGAGATTCTAGACTAGGACAAATCACTGCAGCCCCAGCAATATCAGTTTCTTTTAACCCTAATTCTGGAGCAAGATTTTGTGCTACTTTTGCTCCCCAAAGTGCTAGTTGTCCTCCCAAAGAATAGCCTGTAAACCAAAAATTAGGCGGGCAACCCATTGCTTTTGCTTGGGCAGCAATTTGAACAAAATCTTCTCCTTCATAGAGACCATCTGAAGTTAAAGTTGGTGATAGTAATGCCGTCTTTCCATGAGCGCGCCAATCAAATAAAATAACCGCATAACCTTGAGCAAATGCTTTGCGTCCTAATAGTTTTAAAAACCATTGATTATCTAGGTCTCCTGTGATTCCATAAGTACCAATAATTGTACCTCGTGGGTTTTCTGGAATTGCCATCCAGCCAAAAATTGGCACATCATTTGCACCTTTAAAAATTTTATCTTGATATGGAGGCTCAGAGAATGCAGTAGTTTTTTCCCAAAAACTGGGTAATGATAGGGTTGCATAGAGGGTCATTGCTAAACCATTTTTCAGAAACCACGGAGGAGAATAAGAAAGATAAGACATAGAATAATGCCGATCGTGTGATACAAGGTTTAAATTTGTCAACTGCTAGTATATCAGTTGCTTATATAATTATAGTAAAGGACTATTTTGACAATATTTTTAGCCTCTCCTACAATGATATAAGCACCTACACAGAATTAATTACCTACTCTAATTTTCTGTAAACCTTGCAGTAAAAATGTTTCAATTTGGGAAAATGTGTAATTAATTTTGTTTACCTACTTAAGAGGTTACTTGAACTTAAGATAATATCTATAGCAATCCTAAATAGGTTGTAACAAATCAAAAAGTAGATAAAAAAGCTGGAACTCCCGCCTGTTCCCTGTTCCCTGTTCCCTGTTCCCTAAAAACGGTAAGATTTTTATACACAAATAAAATAG
>JBARXI010000535.1:0-2517 GCA_049647275.1 Microcoleaceae cyanobacterium | reverse complement strand
CCACCAGCATCAATAGTCAGAAATTCAGAACCTAAACCAAAAATCTCCAGACTATCAGTAATTGCTAACTCACTGGTGATATTAATTGTGCCACCGCTCAATCCTGGATCGAATATAATTTCGTCTGGATTAAAAAAAGTAGCATTAGCATCTACGATTGCCTGACGTAGACTACCCGATCCTGAATCAAAGAGGTTTGTAACTGTAAAGGTTGCCATATTTTTATTTCCAACTCAACTGTTTTACTGATTTTCTGTCAATTTTATATTTCTCTGGACTAAAGCCACTCATCATCTGCGAGCCACATTTATTTTTTTGTCTAAGGTGCGTTGCAACTGAGCGGACAAGTAGAGTTACGGAGTTATATCATGTTCGCTTAAATGCCGATCGTAACAAATTGGCACTTTGTAGGTTGGGTTGAGGAAGCGAAACCCAACAACTATAAGTGTCTGTTGGGTTTCACTTCCGCTTAACCTTTCCCTACAGTTTTATAACTAATTATCCGAACATGATATTAGTCCTGTTTATGTTGACAGTAATTTGCTCTCCATCTTCAGAAATAAACCTGAAATTGCTGTAAAGTTTCAGTTTAATCTGGGATGTAAGTTTTCTATAGGTTGAATGAATACATAGTTGAATATATCATTCAGCTAAATAAACAGAGTCAAAATATCAGTATCTTTACTGAATCTTCATAATTTATATTTCTCAGGAGTTACGCACGCGCATCTATAACTCGGTCTATTGTGGGCAAATATTGAGATATTATAGCAATCCTAAATGATTTGTGAAAAATTTAGATGTATTTATTTTGTCTTCTACCTACCACCTAATACCTAACACCTAACACCTACCACCTACCACCACCAAAAATTTATAACTGAAATAGGATTGCTATAGTAGGGTGGGCCACTGTTGAACAATAGAGGCTTTGTGGTAAATCAAATAGTATTTGCCCACCATAATTCTGTCTGCTGTGGGCAAATCCAATCGTGAGTCAGATTCATCCAATTTCTCATCACATTTGCCCACCCTACTCCCCTACTAGAAGTTTTTTGTCTATTGCCAGTAGGGGCAATTCATGAATTGCCCCTACAATAATGTTGCCAGTAGAGAACAATTATCTAATAACGAAATCCTCTGCCGTTAAAGTGGGAGCATCACTGAGAGTTGCAAACCGATCGCCATCTCCAAAACCAGTTCCACTACCATTAGCATTATAAAATAAAGCCCCACTGCTAGAATTATAAACAATCGTAGCCTGACTACTGCGGGCAGCAGCGCTACTTCCTACCGTCTCAAACTCATTCTCATCAATACCCTCTCCAGGAGTAGTGGTAATTTCAGTGAAAACCCTCACATCAAGCAAAATCAAATCTTGACCGGGGTTAAAATCAGTAATTTCATCTACCCCTAAATTCGCCTGACTAAACTCATCTGGAGCAGCAAAGATAAAACGGTCAATACTACCACCACCAGTCAGCACATCATCACCACTCCCACCATTCAGGCGATCGCGACCAATACCACCTTCAAGGGTATCTTCTCCATTACCTCCCAAAAGTCGGTCAAAACCAAGACGACCAATTAAAATATCGTCTCCATTACCACCGAGGATAGTATCGTTTTCATAACCACCTTTAACGGTGTCATCACCATCACCACCAATAACGCGGTCATTACCACGGTTGCCATTAATATCATCGTTGCCAGCACCACCAATTACAGTATCGCTACCACCGAGACCGCTAATAGTATCATCGCCACCGAGACCATCTATTCGGTCATTACCCGTACCACCTTCCAACTGCTCCGATCCGGAAGTTCCCTCAATATTCTGGTTGGGGCTAAACTCATAAACAGTAGTAGTACCGCTAATTTCATTGGCGACAACTAATAATGCCTCCCCATTCGGGCTATCTTCTGGGGAGATAAACACAAGCCCTTCCGGTGCTAAATCTCCTACTGCTGACAACTGTTCTGGAGTTGGGTCTGGGTCTCCATCTTCATCGACATCAAATTCAACGGAGAAGTCGCGGTTATTAATGTATTGCACAAAATCGGGACTTGTGGGCTCACTGACATCATAAACCATAATGCCCCCTATGCGTTCGAGACCAAGAAAAACATAGGTTGTATCGTCTAAAACTCCTGTGGTTAGAGCTTCAGGTTCAGGACCACCGTTGTCGCTACGACTATCAAATGTGTTTTCGTCTCGGTCTGAGTTGAAGTTATCTGGGAGCAGTTCTGCAGTAATTCGTTCAAGACTATCTCCACTGTTGAATATTTGGTTGCCCGCAGCATCCCAAATACTGAAAGACCGACCGCCAGAGGTAAAAATTTTGTCGAAGTCGCCATCACCATCAAGGTCGCCGTTTTGATTTGTCACCGTTAGACGACCTATGGCAGCATCATCTTCTAGGGTGGCAACGTCAAAAACATCGGGGTCGAGTACATATTCGTCATCTTTTACTCGTGCTGCTTCGTCAAGAGCATCAAATTCTCTATCATCTCCTT
>JBARXI010000534.1:0-19014 GCA_049647275.1 Microcoleaceae cyanobacterium | reverse complement strand
TGTCGATTAATTCCATTTTTGCGGATATGAGCGGATTTACATTCAGGGCATTCCATAATTTTAGACTATAGTAATCAAGATATTTATCAAAATAATATCTTAATTCATAGCTAGATTCACCAACGCCATAAAGGCTTTAGCCTTAAAGGAAGCAAAAAAAATGCAAGCTTTTCACTTCAAAAAGCTCAAAAAGCTCAAAGTTTGGGCAAAACTAGGGGGGGGAAATCAAAAGACAATTAAGCAGGTAGACAAAATTAATTACACATTTAGCGAATCTGAATTCCTTGTACTGTAAGGATTACATATAATCAGAGTAGGTAATTAATTTTGTTTAGGTACTTATTCCTCCTATCTCCTCTGTAATCACTATTCCTTCTGAGGATTTGACTCCTGAATTCTGACTTCTCCCCCCCCTACACAAAGACTTTTTCAGCCAACCCTATTTAATAATTGAAGTGTTAAGTCAAGTATTACATTATTTTTTTATTCGTATTATTATTTTACCCATTTTTCCATATTTATCTTCCCTCAAGCATTTAATTTTATGTTTATATTTGAAATATAAATTATATAATTCTATGAAATTAATCATTTACTGGCTCCACCTACCTCTACTATTGATCTTTAATCGCAATGTCTTTGTCCCATTCTTCTAGCACGCCATAAACTTGAGATTTTTGACAACGTTTGAGATAAAGTTTAACAGTTTTGTCTTCGGGGTTAACTTGAAAAATATCTAATAAAATTTGTTGTGCTGCTGAATATTTACGTTGATAATAAAAAATCACAGCTTGTTCAAATTTAGTTTTAGTTTGGATTTTTAACTCTGTTTGTAATTCCGTATCTCCATCAAAAATTTCAAACACTGCCACAGCTTCTTTTTTCCCTTTCACCTTGACTCTATCTAAAAAACGATAATGATATTTGTCTAATTTTTCCAGAGCAAACAAAGTATTTTCACTAATTAAAATATTCACTCCATATAACTTAGTTAAATTCTCCAGACGAGAGGCTAAATTCACCGCATCACTAATCACAGTACCATCAATTCTCCTCCTTCCTCCCACAGTTCCCAACATTAAATCACCCGTATTAATACCAATACCAATTTTAATAGTTTGGTGTTGTACTGATTCGCGTTCTTGATTATATACAGCCAAATTTTTCAACATATTAATTCCGGCATTAACTGCATCATCTGGCCTCGTGCCAAACAAAGCCATAATCGCATCACCAATATATTTATCAATAAACCCGTGATTATCTAAAATTGCTGGTTCCATCCGAGACAAATAAGCATTAATAAATTTGAAATTATCCTCCGGAGTCATAGTTTCACTTAAGCTTGTGAAAGAGCGAATATCAGAGAATAAAATAGACATTTTTTGCTGTACATGGTCTCCCAATTTTACATCTACAATACTCTCGCGTTTTAAGAAGTGCAAAAAACTATGGGGAACAAAACGACCATAAGCAGCATTTATTTTCGCCAGACGAATATGGGTTTTAATTCTCACCAGCAATTCTGGTTTAGAAAAGGGTTTGGTTAAATAATCATTTGCTCCAGAAAGAAAACCTTCTACCAAATCAGAAACTAATGGTTTTGCGGTTAACATTACAATCGGTAATTCGCTATGTAAATATTTTTCCCGCAGTTTCTTTGTCACTTCATAACCTGTCATGTGAGGCATCATGACATCAAGTAAAATTAAATCTGGCATCAAGCCATTTTCAATTATTTCTAATGCTTCAATACCATTATTAGCTTGAGTAATATCATAATTTTGCAAGGCTAGATTATTTCTCAAAACTTGGAGATTAACTGGCTCGTCATCAACAATCAAAATTTTAAAATTCCCGCTTTCTGCTGTTAAATTTTCTAGGGTTACCTCTTGATTTTCCAGCTCAAATTCTGTAACTAATGATATTGATGGAGGTGATGAAACTTGTGGAACGCCAAGTACTTGAATTTGAGATATTGGCAGAGTAAATTTAAACTTAGAACCGACTCCAACTTCTGATGAAACATACAAACAACCACCGTGTAATTCGACTAATTTTTTAGTAATAGCTAAACCTAAACCCGTACCACCATATTCTCTGGCTGTAGAGCCATCTGCTTGTTCAAATGATTCAAAAATTCTCTCTAATTTATCTTTTGGAATTCCGATACCTGTATCAGCAATAGTAACTTCTAGTAAAAAAATTTCCTTTATAGAATCAGTTCCTTGATTTTCTAATACTTGGGCTGAAACTTCAATAGTTCCTGACTCAGTAAATTTAATTGCATTGCCAATTAAGTTGTAAAAAATTTGCTGGAGTCGATTTTCATCAGCATCCACAAACGGCGTATTATGGCTAATAGAATTAATTAGTTGTAAAGACTTTGTGCCGATCGTGGAATGAGAAAGAGTCAGCACTACTTCTACTATTTCTCTAACTCCCACTGGCTTTAACTGCAATTCAATATTCCGATGTTTAAGTTTAGAAAAATCTAGAATATCGTTAATCAAATTTGACAATCTTCTACCAGAAGTAGCAATCATGGAAAGATTAGTTTTAACTTGAGATGATAATTCTCCTGCTGCTCCATCTATTAATGATTCGGCAATACCAATAATTCCATTTAAAGGAGTACGAAGTTCGTGGGATGTATTGGCTAAAAATTCGTCTTTTAATTTGTCTAAACGTTCTAGTTGTTCATTTTTAGTTTTGAGGATAGCAAAAGAACTTTCTAATTGAAAAGCCATGGAATTAAATGCTTTACCAAGTACACCTACTTCATCATCACGTTTTAAATTTACTGTCTGATTAAATTTTCCTTCTGATAAGGCAGTAGCTGCATCTTTTAGTTTTAAAATAGGTCGCACAATTCGGCGAGATGTTAATATTCCAATTCCTGTTGCTAAAACGAACGCCAATAGACAAAGTAGAATCGTAATCTGAGTTTGTTTATGAATCCGACTCAGAAAATCTGTTTCTGGAATTACTACTACAATTAACCAGTCTAAACCATATTTATCTTGAAAAGGTTTGATATTAATAAATTCTTGCTTACCATCAATTTCAAATTGCAGATTTTGTTGACTATTAATTGATTTATTTAAGTTAAACTCTGTAGCTAAATATTTGGCTGTAGCTTGAGTCAAATGGTTCTGACTTTCAGTTGCTTTAACTCGCTTGGCTCCGTAGGCTTTATCTACAGTACTAAAAGGCTTTTCCCCCGTAGAAGTTGCCACTAACATTCCCGAACGCTCAATAATAAAAACTTGTCCGGTTTTACCAATTTTTAAGCCACCTAAAAAATCACCAATTTGTGAGAGATTAATATTAGTGAGTAATACACCATGCAATTTTCCCTGCTGATTATAAAAAGGCATAGATGCACCAAGATAAGCAGTGATACCAGCAGTATTAGGATAAATTTTACTCCAAGTAGATTTGCCACTAACTACAGCAGCTTTATACCAAGGTCGAGTCCGGGGGTCGAATTTAATACTACTTAATAACTCAACCCGATCGCCAAATTGATTTGTAGAATAAGTTTCAAAAATATAGTTACTTTCTGGAGTTGAAACTCTCAAAGTCAGAGTATAATTATCAAATCTTTCCGCTCCCAAATTAACCTTATTTTCCAATCCTAATCCGGTAAAAGTCAGAACATCAAATATTTGTAGTTGTTGCCAAAAATATTTTTCTAATTGAGAGGTATTTTCTAAATCTAATTGACCATTACGTATAGCAGCAGCATTAATTTGATTAACCTGATGAGGAACATGAAGGTAACTTTCTAGACTTTGTTCAATCCTAGCAACTTGTTCATTTAAAAGTTGAGTAACTACATCATTAACCGCTCTCTGGCCATTTTTCATGGAAATATATCCCACCAAACTTACCACCCCAAAAATTTGCATCACAAATGGCACTATCAGGGTGATACGGAGAGGAACTTTTCCAGAAAATTGAGCAACTAATTTACTGAGAGATTTGAAAGACATAGTAGAGATTGGCCGTTGCTTAGTTATCAAGTTATAGCAGAAGGCAGGAGGTTGATTATTAATATTTTTTAGTTTCTCCTGCAGAGTGCTACGCAAACAGCTTTTACATAAGTCCTAACTTTTATGGCTACTGCTATACCAAATTCAAAAAATTACACTATATATCAATTTTATTATCTATATGTCAATCAACAATAAGGGCAACTGGTCGCTCGCCCCTATATCTATACTGTAACCTCGATTAATGAATTTGCTATTATCGTATCTTGAAAAAATGGTTTATTTTGTTGGTTATCGGATTTAGCATTTGTACTTTTCGCCACGGATTTTTTGGCATTTTAAAGTACCATAAACTCGGACAAATCTATTTGATACAAGTTAGTTTCATTTACATTTATATTTAAATTCGTCTTACTCAGATTTCCTCCTATTATTTGATTTTGATTGATTTTGATGTGATGTAACTTGATATCTTTGTAAGTATCGCCGAATAAATAGTCATGCAAAATTAATTACACATACTCTAAAGCTGGAAAGCCGATATTATAAAAATTACAGAAAACAAATAATGGTAATTCATTTTGCCTAGGCACTTAACTGACTTAAGATTATTTGTTTTTACCTGTTCATTAAAGGCTTTAGCTTTTGATAATTTTTTCCACAATTTTGCTGCAACAGACTTCATATATTTACTATCATAGGGAGAGTTTTTAGCCATTTATTCATAAGATTGTTTACCCTGCCAACATTCTCTGAAGATAAATTCTTCAAATAAAAGGTTGTGCACCTATAGAACAATATTTCCGCAAACATAAACCAGGAGAATATACAGATATTTATGCTTTAGCAACTACATTTTATGTACTCCTCACGAACTCTCCATTACCTAACTCTATAGATAGATATCATACTCAATTAGCAATACATAAAACTCCCTTACAAAAAAAAGCTCGCTCCATCTTAAAACTAGTTCTAAAACTAATGGAAAAACAAACTAAATATGACCCATTAGTAGAGCCAAAACAAATTAATAAAAATATCGACAATCGCGTGAATAATGCCATTATTAAAGGAATGAAAATTCAACCTGAAGACCGCCCTCAGACTGTGGAAGAATGGTTAGAATTATTTCAAGTTCAACCTCAGAATATTATGTCTCAAATGTCTCAGGTTTCTCGAACAATTATGTCTCAAATGGCTACCTTAAATATTCAAGGTATCAAACCTCTTTATCAAAACTCTGTAAAAACTTTTTCTAGAAATGAACCAAATAGATTATTTGCCGGAACAGGTATTTGTATATTTATTGTTGTGATTTACATCTATATCTCCCAAACTTAATTTTCCTATAATTTCTCGCTCTTCAACCCCTCAACCTATTCCTATTCCACAACAAAAATCTCATCCCACTATCAAACCTCAAAAAGTACCCCAACATTTACCCGAAACTAATATTCCAGATATTTCCCAAACAAGTATTAACTATATAGATAAAAAAGTAGATTACACAGATTTGGAAAACCTATTATCATCCGATACATTTCAAGAAGCAGACCGAGAAATATTCAAAATTATACTTTCACTCGTAGGGCGAGAAAAAGAATACTGGTTTAATCCAGAGCATATTAAAAAAATCCCCTGTACAGACCTAAATAAAATCAATCAATTGTGGATTAAATATAGTAACGGTAAATTTTTGTTTAGCATTCAAAAACAAATTTGGATAGAATTAGGAGGTAAACCAGGAATTCATAATGTAGCGTTGGCTGACATTTTTATCAAGCAAGTAGGGTGGGGTGAGAAGTATATAAAGATATAAAAATATTACATATCAACTTTCACCCCTTTACGGACATCTTCCTTTTAGAGTTACTTCTCATGTTTGAGATTTTGGCGCTCCTTATCTAGCAGAAAAATTAGTAGAATGTAATATTGAATAACCTAGATTATTTCCACTCTAAAAAACAGCACTATGTAAATCATCAGGATTCAAATTTGTATGAATAACCTCCCCATCACTAAACCAAACTACTCGCTTAGTTTGCCGTGCAACTTCTGGTTCGTGAGTCACCATAACCACAGTCATCCCACTAGCATTTAATTCAGTAAAAATATCCATTACTTCCTGAGTGGTTTTAGTATCTAAAGCACCCGTAGGCTCATCTGCCAAAAGTAAAACTGGACGATTCACAATAGCACGAGCGATCGCTACTCTTTGTTGTTGTCCTCCTGAGAGTTGATTTGGTTTATTATATATCCGACTTTCTAACCCCACTCGCTGCAAAGCTTCACTTGCTCTGTCTCGTCTTTCTTGACCAGAAACTCCGGCATAAACCATTGGTAATATCACATTATCTAGAGCAGTTAATTGCGACAAAAGATGGAATTGTTGAAATATAAAACCTATCTTTAAGTTTCTAATTTTTGCCAAATCTGATTCGGACATTTTTGCCACATCTACTCCATCAAGTTGATAATTTCCATAAGTGGCTTTATCCAGACAACCAATAATATTCATACAGGTAGATTTACCAGAGCCGGAAGCACCCATAATTGCACAATATTCTCCTTGAGTTATTGTTAAACTCACATCTTTTAGGGCATAAACTTTGACCTCGCCCATACCATAGACTTTGGTAATATTATCCAAACGTAAAATAGTTGGTTTTTGTGAGTCTTGATTTGTCGGTAAATTGAGAGAGTTTGTTTCTGATGCTTTGTAATTCATAGATAAAAAATTACTAATATATAAAGATTTATTCTCAGGATGAATGTAAATACTTCTCCACAAAATTCTGTCATCTAAAAGTGAAATGTATAATTTCACCATCTCATACTAATATCTATATTTACTCCATCAAGTTGATAATTTCCAGAAGTAGCTTGATCCAGACAACCAATAATATTCATACAGATAGACTTACCCAGGGCTGTTTCATTCTAAACTGTGCCATTTTCTGTATTTATGAAACCACGTTATTTCAAGCTTTAGGGATTTTATCTTTGGCTGCCTGAAAGTATATAAATTCATTGCCAAAATCTAGAATGAAATGACCCTGAGACTTACCAGAGCCGGAAGCACCCATAATTGCATAATATTCTCCTTGAGTTATTGTTAAACTTACATCTTTTAGGGAATCAACTTTTACCTCGCCCATATCAGAGACTTTAGTAATATTATCCAAAAGTAATATTATCCAAACGCAAAATTATCAGTTTTTGTGAGTCTTGATTTTCTGGTAAATTGAGATAATTTATTTCTGATAACTGGTAATTCATATAGCAATCTTATTTTTGTTTCACAGAAAATATTTTAGAATTAGGGAATAGACATCTCCAAAAAAGGTTCTCAACCCCTTATTCCACGGTTCTATAATCGGTATTTTTGGAGAGGTATAATAGGAAACAAGAGTAATATTTTTATACTTTTCATCGGAATAGAATTTTTAGTTAGGATAGTAGATATTGGTTTAAAGACAATAGGAAAGACAGGATCTAGGCAGGGGGAAATGTACGAATCTTTACTTCTATATAAATAATATTTTGGAGGTTTTACAAATCCTGCACAGATTGCTATAGATAAAAATTTTGGCGTTGCTGAATCAAGGTATTAATTTTTGGGGAGCTGGTAAATCTCATCTTTAATACTTCTAACTTCTTTTTTCTCCAAGCCTACAATTCATCCCACAAATATGCAACGCCAAAATTTATTATTAGTATTAACATTATACTATAACCGCATTTCTCGCTCTTGGTGAGATACACAAGCTTTGAATTTTAGGGAATACCGAAGTTAGGAATAGAGAAGAGAAAAAAATACTCTACCTCATTAATATGAGAAGCGCTATAAATCTCGTTTACTTATGTTCTTTATAAAAGGACGGAACAGGGAAAAATTATCAATCTTTTTTATAAACAAAACTTGGTATTAACACCACATCACCAACATTCAACCCTAAAAAAGTGGCAAAGTATAGTGAGTCTAAATGAATTGTAAAAAAGCATCGTACTTCTCAAAACTAGGAAAATTGAAAAGCTTTAAGTCGGCAAACATCTGAAAAAGACGTTTAACAATATTAACGTTTTTTCCAAATCTATAAAATCTTCTCAGTAAAGTTTTTAATTGTCACCAAATTGCTTCAACTGGATTTTCTTCGGGAGCATAGGGAGGAAATAACTCACAAGTATAGCACTACGCAAATAGGGCGCGGACATTTATGAGGAGCTTTAATTAGATTCCACAGGTAACCACAAATATCATTCCACAGAAGGTGACATTCATTTCTTAGATAGACCACAAGGTTTCCAGCTTCTATTTCCTGGCGTCTAGTTTCAAGTAGGTCAGCGATTTATTGAGTTCTTTTTTTTACCAATTCCGGATTTTTACGGGGATGTACTTGTTGTTATTTGTGCCAACTTATCCAAGCTTTCTTAAGAAGGTTATCAGAGCTTTGTCGAGATTGAAAAACCACGTCATATTGATCTATTAGATCAACTTCTAATTCGGATATATCCCACTGTTTTTGTGAAATCAGCCAAGTTATTACTTCTTATACTTGTTCTTCTATCAAGAAACTTTTAGGACCTTTGTCAGCTAATTTAATTCCGGTTATTCCCCGCCGAGTATGCGCTGGCTTTCGACTTACTTATAAATCCATAAGATACTCCGATACCTTGTTTAATAGCTCCATAAGCATAACCTTCTTTTGCTAATTTTACTGCCAATGCCATTTTCAATTCTCTAGGTTATGGATTACTTTTTATGATTTTTTTTCAAGATTTCATTGCTTTTTCTTTTGGTTCAAATATCATTATTATTTTTTATCAATTATTCTGGTATTTTATCATTTTTTAAGAGGAATTGTTTTCACAAATTATTTAGACTGGCTATAGCAACTAGGAACTATTCATAAGAAAGAACTATAGAATGATAGCTTTGGGAGGCAGAATATAACTTAATTTATTGTCTACTTAGCTTCTCACATATGATTCATAATTGCTATACATTTACTACCCATTTAAGCACTTCTTAAAGCCACAATAGGATCGAGTTTTGCCGCCTGTCTAGCTGGCACAACTCCAAAGAATAAACCAATGCCACCAGACACACCAAAAGCAACTGCAATTGCTCCCATCGGAACACCTGTTGTTAAAGGAGTAACCGCCCCTATCAAGAACACAAAACCAACCCCTATTCCTGTACCAACTAATCCACCAGCAGCCGATAAAATTACTGATTCAATCATAAATTGAACTAGAATATCTTGTTGAGAAGCACCAATAGCCTTTCTTAATCCAATTTCTTTTGTACGCTCAGTTACTGACACTAACATAATATTCATAATTCCAATTCCACCCACTACCAAAGAAATAGCTGCCGTTGCTGCCAACATCAAAGTTAATGCTGCAGTAATCCCACCCAAAGTATTCATTAAATCTTGTTGATTTCTCACTGTAAAATCATCTTCATCGGTAATTTTATGTCGCAGTCGCAACAAATTTTCAATCTGAAATTGAGCAGCTTGCATACTATCTTGATTTTTTATAGACACAGAAATAAAAGTTACCTGAGTACCATAGGGAGATGATTTACCAACTATTCTATTTGCCATAGTAGTAATCGGAATAAAAGCATTTGTATCTTGATTACTGCCAAAACTTGAACCTTTGGGCTGCATTACCCCAATCACTTGTAGACTAATATTTTTAACTCTTACCCGTTGACCAATTGGATTTTCATTGCCAAATAATTGTTCTGCTAATTCTGAACCTAAAGCCACTACACTTTGCTGTCTTTTCAAATCTAAATTTGTTAAAAATCTGCCCTTAGCCACATCAAAACTGCGTACCGATAAATATTCTGGAGTTGTTCCTACTAAAGTCGCCGAAACATTTTTATTTCGATATGACATTAATTGACTGTCATTTAAACTAGGTGCAACTTCCTCAACAGTGGGAACTTGGTCAGCGATCGCCTCAGCATCTGCCAATACTAATGTTTGCAGTGGATAAACAGGTTGTCTTTGAGCTTCTGGGCTTCCTGGTAAGATAAATAAAACATTAGGCCCCAAAGAATTGATTTGCTCATTTACGAACTCTTGAGCACCTTCTCCAATCCCAATCATAGCAATTACAGAAGCATTGCCAATGATAATTCCCAACATGGTTAAACTGCTACGCATTTTATTAGCTAGCAGTGTAGTAGTTGCCATTTTTATGCTTTCAAATATATCCATTTTTTTTAATTGAATAATTAATAATTATCTATCAATTTGGCAAAATATTAATTTTGTACGAGGGGAAAAACATCAGGATAAGCCTCCCAGACTATTTTCACAAAATGTCTTAATTGTTGATGTGAATTTTGTTGATTTTTCTGCTTACCATCCAGCAATTCCAACTCAGCCAAAAGTGGAATAACTTCTGTATCAATAGCTTCCCGAAATAAACAAATCGGCCATACCAAATCCGCACCCTCTCGTAAATCCCACAAGGTTGGCTTTTCTGATATTTCTTGATTGCTTTTACCGTCACTTTCTGAGGAAAATACTTTTAGGATTAAAGGACGCACCCAACACATTTTGCGTGTTTCCAGTACCTGAATTACTTCTGCATATAAACAAGTATCTTTATGTTCCAAACAGAGAATTTGGCTAGGTTTAAAATTAGGGGTAAAATCTCTTGATATTACTTTCATATACAAAATACCCTCCTGATAATATATATTTTTTATAGTATCAGATTTGTTGTTAATTGGTAGGCAGTAGGTGTTAAGTATTAGGTCGTGGGTAGAATCCGCAAATAAATAGAGTGAAATTTATCACAACCAGCGTTATACCATTTTGGAAAATTAATGGTATTTTTGATGACTACTTCAATTATTAAATAGTAGGGGTCATTCATGTTTGCGCAGTATGACCTAGGAAAGGAAATTACCCTTACTAGTCTGTCAACTTTGAAATGATGGATAGATTTTTGTAACGCGTGATTTGGGAGTAATGCTTTTTGGAATTGGCTATTGCTCAAAACTATCTTGACAGACCACTACTAAGGTTTCTTGATTTTTGAAATGTTCAAAGTAGGTTTAGTTGTTGTAAATTAGCTATTTTTTTACCGAATAATTAAGGTTTAAAGCCTCTTATTTTAAGAAGAAAAGCGGTCGGGGGATGGCGCGCATGCTTTCCGATGGAATGCTGCGCAAACGCAACATGTAAAGCGGAGTGGCTCTGTAAGAGCGGGTCTCCTCGCCATATCCAATCGACCAAGAGAAGTCAACAATTTTCTCATTGGTATCAATCCTCTTCCTTTAAGGGAGAGGTAATTATCAATTATCAATTATTCATTATCAATTATTGAACATACCCTACACCAGGCCTAAGATTGTAGGATATGGAGCAAAAGTTTGGTGTTACAGACTTAATTTACTGGCGATGTCTAATACCAAATCCGGTTATTATAAGGTAATTATCTCATCTATAAATCTCATGCATGGCAAAGGCTTCTGCTTTTTTGAATACTCTCTTACTAAAACATATTTGGGATAAAAAAATAGCTATGAGCTATCAGCCACTAAATTCTTTGCTGCTCCGGAGGTGGGAGAAATTTTTATGCTTTGTTTCCTAATTTTAAAATATGCTGTTTCAGTGAAGTTTAGATCAAAAAATATTAATTTTTGAAGTCATATATGAGGTTATTATACAGTTAAATAAATGTTTGGTACAAATATACAGTAATAGATAATTTTGATAATAATTGCTCTAGTTTTTTCAAAAAATATTTATCTAATTGAGCGATAAAAGATATCATTTTATTGTTTGATTCACTTATTCCAACTTCGGTTTTTCCTTCTTCTTTATCTACACCATTTGTAATATTCTTTTTTAAGCCATGGTAAGTAGAAGAGTTTAATTATTTGTAAAATAGCGATAGAGATTCAAAACTTTGAAAATCTCTTAAAAACTGGCTTATGGTCTCATTTCCGGATTTTTTGTTTTTTTTGCGCAGCATTCCGTAGGAAACGTTTATTTATGCGCACCTACTTATTAGATTAGATTAGATTAGTTTTTAAATCCTCCGTAGTGATTTTTTATAATGCAAAAAAAATTTGATTTTTTATCAACTTTTCTGTCGTGGGTTTAATACAGTCAACTCATCCCTACACACTAGACCCCTTGCCAAAAAATTTTGTGCTATAATTTAAAACTGTTTTTTGTCTAAATTTACTGAATACGATAGCCAGAATCACTTGTTGTTTTTGAATAATTGAATAAGAGTGATCGCTCTTATTCATTAAAAACAAATATAATAAAATAGTTCAGCTAATGATAAAAAGCTCAACTAACTAGAGATTTAATAGATTTTATTTAAAACTTAAATAGCTAATTCATAATTATAAATACCAGCTATAAAATTCGCTCTTAACCAAAATTTTTCCCACGATTTCCATAAGGATAAGAGAGAATTTTCAAGATTTTTAAGCGACGATTTATATGTTCTACTGTAATTCTTAATTGATTAAATTATCAATTATATTTTTTCTCTTCTTTAGTTAACTTTTTTTCTTTTTTTTTCTTAATTGGTGTTTCACTTAACCTGTTGAATTACTAATTGTGTTTTCAGAGTATGTTCTATTTGTTTTCCACTATAAAACTGTTTTTGGCGTTTTTTAGGTCTTTCAATTTGACTTTCCATGACATCCATCACTACCAGTTCTTCTTCAGCAGAAGTTTGCCATAATTCTTTTTTTCCAGGTAGTCTAAACTGGCCATATTTTATTAATATACTTTCAATTTTATGAACAATCCTACAAACCGCTGATTCTGAAAGATTCTCACGTTTTCCTATATAATAATTAAGTTTGATATTCTCTTAAATATTGAAGAATAATCAACACTCGCTCTTCAACTGTTAGTTTAGGAGGACGACCTGATTTATTCTTATTCTCCTGTGCTTTTTTTACTATACAAACCATGACTCTCAAAGTTTTTTTAAAACTCTCACAAGACGCTTAAAATCAGTCTAATAAAGTTTTTTAGCTCTCCAATATTTCATTTTTAAATTAATTTTTTACCGTAAGGATTCAGGTCAGATCGAAAACTCTACAAGCCTTGATTAATAAGCATTTCTAGCTATTTAACCAAAAATTACATTCTCAATATAAATTAAATTGCCATAAGCCTTTATTTTCGTCATTATTGAGAATGAAAGTCTTAACTTGTTGAGTTATCCGTTTTCATAAGTCTCTCTATCACTGGGTTTGAGACACCTGAATCCTTACTTTTTACCTTCAAAAAACTTTCATTAATTATATCAAAATTTGTGGAAAATGACTTGAGTCTTTTGCTAAAAAATTATCATTCCCCCTTATCAAACTAGACTGTCTAGTTTAATCGTAACTGGAGAGAGCTTAAATTTTTCTTAATCTTTTATTATACTAGAGAAAACTTTTTCAAGAGGTCTAGTGAATCCTAGCTGCCAAGTGCTAAGTGCTGCAAACTATATACGACGTTCAGCAAACCAAGACTGTAGCTGTTGACGACAAGTAGATTCCATTATTCCTGCCAATACAGACAGACGATGATTAGAAAAAGCACTATCTGGAAAATTAGCCACAGTGCGTATTGTTCCAGTTTTTGAATCGTCAGATCCATAAACTAACAAACCTATCCTGGCCTGTAATATAGCCCCTGCACACATCGGGCAAGGTTCGAGGTTGACGTAGAGAGTACATTCATTTAAGTGCCAATTCTGTAAAACTTGCCCTGCTTGTCGCAAAGCCAAAACTTCTGCATGAGCAGTAGGGTCAAAATCTCGCTCCCGTCGGTTTTGGGCTTCTGCAATTAACTGACCATCAGAGTTAAGTATCACAGCCCCCACCGGCACTTCTCCTTCCTCACCAGCTATTTTTGCTATTTCCAATACCCGACTCATCCATTTTCTATGCAGTAGATAACTTCGATGGTCAATCATTTTGTATATTGGTTCAGCGACAATAATAAACTTTTAGGTATATGAGTAATCAGCCTTTGCAAATAGAATGGCAAATTGTTAAAGAGTATAGCGATATTCTTTACCATAAAATTGATGGAATTGCAAAAATAACAATTAATCGTCCCCAGAAACGTAATGCTTTCCGCCCCAAAACTGTATTTGAACTATACGAGGCATTCGTTGATGCTCGTGAAGACCCCAATATTGGGGTAGTTTTGTTCACTGGTGCAGGACCTCACACAGATGGTAAATATGCTTTTTGTGCGGGTGGAGACCAAAGTGTGCGGGGTACAGCAGGTTATATTGATGAGGCTGGGGTACCACGGCTGAATGTATTGGACTTGCAAAGGTTAATTCGTTCCATGCCTAAAGTTGTTATTGCTTTAGTGGCTGGATATGCTATCGGTGGAGGTCATGTTTTACATATTATTTGCGATCTAACTATTGCCGCTGACAATGCAATTTTTGGTCAAACAGGCCCTAAAGTTGGCAGTTTCGATGGTGGGTTTGGGGCCAGTTATTTAGCTAGAATTGTTGGCCAAAAAAAGGCGCGAGAAATTTGGTTTCTTTGCCGGCAATATACAGCAGAACAAGCTTTGGAAATGGGTTTAGTTAATTGTGTTGTGCCAGTAGACCAACTAGAGACAGAAGGCATTAAATGGGCATCGGAAATTTTGGAAAAGAGTCCGATCGCCATTCGCTGTCTGAAAGCTGCTTTTAATGCTGACTGTGATGGGCAAGCTGGTTTGCAAGAATTGGCAGGAAATGCCACCCTTCTTTATTATATGACTGAGGAAGGGGCTGAAGGTAAAAAGGCTTTCCTAGAAAAACGGCCTCCAGATTTTCGCAGATATCCTTGGTTACCTTAGATTTTTCTATTTATCCGCACGTCAATTTGTCACATAAAAAGTACCACAAACATATGTGGGTTGCTAAGTATTTATACTCTGTAAATCATCTGGATTTAACTGAGACGACAGCCAAATCATCAGCCATAAATTAATTATAAATACTTACTAAGGCCAGACAATTAGCGACCATTATTCCCTACTGACTACTGACTACTGACTACTGACTACTGACTACTGGCCCTTTATGCTACGCTTTGAAGTGCGGAATGTAGGTTACAGGATAAGCAATTCAGCTTCGCTAAATGTGTAATTAATTTTGTGTACCTGCTTAATTCTATTTAACTAAAAGAATATATTCATCAAAAAAAATGCCGATATTTTATTTCTCCTGACTACTGAATACTCAAAACACCTTTGGTTATTTCTCACAAAGATTACTTCTGGTATAAGACCTGCACAAAAAAATCATTGATAATCTTGTCAGATTGAAATGCAAATTTATTTTCTTCTAATTCTGCTTTACTAAAATAAGCTAAGAGCTAATTTATAAAGAGAGTCCAATCTTGTCATTGCAAGGTGGCGATCGAACAAGTTAAGGTCCTAAAAAAAGCATATTCTCAGCCGACGCAATTTCCTAAATTGACTGTTCCAAAGATTGCCACGGGGTCTAATGATTGAATAGACTAAATTAATTGCTTTAATCGCCCCCCTCGAGGCGGACAGTAATAGGTAACATAGCTAGTTTATAAATTAGTTTATAAATCAGCTCTAAACGTTGACCTTCATTAAGTCTAATTTCCTTTAAATCTAAATCTACTTGTTTCCAGAAAACATAATGTTATCGGTCGTAAATATTTTTTTTATGAAAAAAAGTAATATTGCCTAACTCTATCTCTATTTCCTCCCAAATTTCTCGGCGAATACATTCTTATGGTGATTTATCATCCTCCATAAATCCCCCTAATAAATTCCAAGTATTAGGAAAAAGAATAGAATCTTGATCATCTCGAAGTACAAGCAATATTTGTTGAGCATTATTGAACAAGATAATCACACAACCTTGTAACTTATTCATAATAAAATTCAAGTGAAAATAAAATCAAAATTGAGCGGGTAAATTTGATCGGCTCGCCTCTAAGTCTACAGCTAAAAACAATAGATAACTTAATCTAAATTTTCCTTGAGGAAAAAGCCAAAGACTGAGAATCCACAAATAAGATAAACTAACATCAAGATTCTTATAAATATTACACACATAGAAAAAATTGAATGCCTTTCCCTGCAGAAAGTCCTTGCCTAAATATAGCGATCGCCCGCCTGAACATTCCTGAAACCAATCATTTTGCCATCTGGGTCGTGCAGGCTCCTTTACAACGAGGATATGTCCACCATGACCAGCTTTGGCCAGAATCTCTGTCACAAGCTTGGCAAGCTTGGCTAGAAATATTCTCTCCCCAGACTTTACAAGCTATTCCCATAGGTACACCTCAGCCAGTCTTAGCTTCAACTCCGAATATTCATGCTGCTGCTTCCGAGCCAGGTGTTAAAATTGGTCTTACCAGTCGTCTGATGCAAAATCTGGGTATAAACTTATGGCAGTGGCTATTTCAAGGAGAAATTGCTCATAGTCTCCACCACAGTCAAGGTATTGCTATTGGCCAAGAGTTGCCCTTGCGGGTGCGATTAGACCTTAGAGAAGCAGAATTAATTGCCTTACCCTGGGAAACTATGCAACCAGGACCGGGTTTACCAGCCATATCCTTAAGCCGGGATATTTTATTTAGCCGTACCACCCGTGATGTTCACCCTCTACCCGAACAACATCTAGCCACATCCTTAAATATTCTATTAGTAATTGGAGAAAGTACCCCCAAAGTCCAATGGCCTACAGTCAATAACTCAGAATCTAACGACCAATCCCCTACTTTTTCGGCCTTACAACTGGAAAAAGAGGCAGCTCAACTCACTCAAGTTTTGGCATATTGCAACAAAGGCAAAAATTCACACCACCCTATTCCCACTGTTCCCTGTCGAGTTGATACACTGATTCAACCTAGCCGAGAAGAACTAATTTCCCATCTAGATACAAAAAACTATAACGTTCTATTTTATGCGGGTCATGGCAGCCCTGGGCCAGATGGCGGTTGGTTATTTTTGGCACCTGAGACAAAACTCAATGGCACTGAGTTAGCACAAGCGCTGGTTCGTAATAGCGTCAAATTATCAGTATTTAATGCCTGTTGGGGAGCTCAACCTGTCACAGAAAAAGAAGCTTCAGGTCAGGTAAATTCTATTCCACGCAGTAGTCTGGCAGAAGTTTTAATTCATCATGGAGTGCCTGCGGTATTGGGGATGCGGGATGAAATAGCCGATCGCGAAGCTTTAAGTTTTATTGAAGCTTTTGCTCAAGCTTTAACAGAGGGAATGTTAATCGATCAGGCGGTGGCAGTAGCTAGGCAACAGTTATTGACTTTATATAAATTTAATCAACCTGCTTGGACTTTGCCAGTCTTGTATATGCACCCGGAATTTAATGGTCAACTGATTCAGGTGTTTGATGAATTAGTTACTCAGCTACCGACTAATTCCCCGACTTGGATTGGTAGTTCTACTTCTAGAGCTTTTTTACGTTCTCAAGACAATAATAGTCAAATCTGGTTTATTTGGGCTGGTTCGATTAGGGTCGGACGTTCTCAGGAAAATGATGTGGTAATTTTGGAGCGCTGGGTTTCTCAAAAGCACGCCGAAATTTTCTGTCGTTGTTTACCTGATGAAAGTATTGAACCGATTTACTTTTTACGAGATTTTTCTCGCTACGGTACTCTAATGTTTCAGTCTGATAGTTGGCAAAGAATTCATCGTGATGAGGTTGCTATAGAATCAGGCACCTTGGTAAAATTTGGCAGTTCTCAAGGTCAAGTCTTTGAGTTTGTGATTGAAACAACAACAAATTTTGATTACTGATAGTTAGATTACGGAACTAACTATGATGCTCCTGTAGCTGAGTAAGTAGGAAATAACGATATTGCTAATTACCTACTCTTAACTAATAATGCTTATGTATACCCAGGAATAAAATTATGAATAATCAGTCTCCTTGTTCTCAGTTTTCTGATAATCTCTCTACTGAGGTAGAATTAGATTTGTTAAATGCGATTGTTCTAGATGATATTGCTTATCCTTGGAATCCTAATGAAGCCGAATCAGAAGCTTTTTTTACTTCTGTTGAAGAGGAGCTACCTTTATCTAGTTTAGTGACCGATATTGATATTGCTTCGGCTTCCCAAAAGTTTTATAGTCAGACTGCTAAGTTTTGGTCTGTAGTTGATATCCAGAATTCTTTATCTGCTAAATTTTCAGGTCGTGTTCCTGATGGCTTACTCAATAGGTTAGGTCAAATTGCTCTTAATCTTGTGGATCAGGTGACTCGTTTCGGCTCTACTTTGTCTTTAGCAGATCAGTTAGTACATTGTGTCAGTGAGGTTTTACCCGGTTGGGATTTGGAAGATTTGGAAGTAATGGCGCGTCCTCTTGCTTATTCGATGCGTAGCGAGCAAAATGATGCTGTAGAGAATATTTTTGCAACTATAGAATCTGGTTATTGGTCTGATTTATCGGAGGTTGAACAAGCACGGTTGAGTTTGGCGATCGCGCACTATGCTATATCTAAGGCTAGTAGTTAATTTTTATCTTCTTATTATCTTTTTCATTTACATATTATATAGTGGTTTTCAGTTTTTTAATGCTCGACTTTTACTGATGGTTAGCGACTGAAAACCGCTATAATTTTTATTTTTTTAAATAGGAGTTATACCAGGCGCAGATGTGTGCTACAAATACTTAGACTTTTTCTAGGAGTCACCGAATCTGGATTCAGGAGTCAGCAATTTATCAGGGTCATTTCATTCTAGATTTTGGCAATGAATTTATTTACTTTCAGCCAGCGAAAGATCAAATCCCTAAAACTTGAAATAACGTGGTTTCGTAGATACAGAAAATGGCACATTTTAGAATTAAACTACCATGGCAATTTATAGCTTAAATATCATTTATCTTTTCTGTAGCGGGTTTAATACCCCACCGTCAACTGGAGTGCTTAAAATTGTTTAGGGTTAGAATCCCTATGCAATTTTCACATCACGCCTTTCCTACGGAATGCGGAGCAAACAGCATAG
>JBARXI010000533.1:0-7350 GCA_049647275.1 Microcoleaceae cyanobacterium | reverse complement strand
GTGTAATAATTTCTGTAGTTGGTATTGCTTATGGTCTGAATATTTTCACCGGAATTCCCTTACCGATCGCCTTTCTAGTCGGAGCAAGTTTATCTGCAACAGACCCTATTTCTGTTGTAGCTTTATTAAAAGAATTGGGAGCAAGTAAACGTCTACGCACCTTAATGGAAGGAGAAAGTTTATTTAATGATGGGGTTGCTGTTGTTGCTTTTACTTTGCTAGTGGGAATTCCATTAGGAACTATTGATAGATTTTCCATCTCAGATTCTCTATTAACTTTCCTGACTTTTGTTGGTATTGGTGCAGGTGTTGGTTGTTTAATTGGTTTTGGCATTTCCTTCCTCACCCAACGTTTTGATATACCTTTGGTCGAACAGTCACTAACTTTAGTTTCTGCTTATGGCACTTATGTAATAACAGAAAAATTAGGGGGTTCGGGAGTTATTGGAGTTGTGACTGTCGGATTAATTTTAGGTAACTTTGGCTCCCGCATTGGGATGAACCCACGCACTCGTTTAATAGTTAGTGAATTTTGGGAATTTGTGGCGTTTTTTGTCAACTCAATTGTGTTTCTATTAATTGGCGACCAAATTAACTATAAGACTTTGGCAGATAATATATTATTGATAGCAGTGGCTATTGGGGCGGTAATTGTCACGCGAGCAATTTCGGTTTATGGTTTGAGTCTGTTAAGTAACAGCTTAGTAGACTCCCGAATTAATATCAAACAACAAACATTACTTTGGTGGGGTGGTTTACGGGGGTCTGTTTCTATTGCCCTGGTTTTGAGTGTACCTGTGATTTTGCCTGGTCGAGATGAAATTACTGCTGTTGTGTTTGGGGTGGTTTTGTTTACCCTGTTAGTGCAAGGTTTGACAACTCAGTTTATGTTGGAAATTTTGGGTTTAATTGGCGACCAACCTTTGCGTCAGGAATATATGGAAACCATTGCCCGCCGTGTGGCTTTAAAGCGAGTGCTGAATTATTTGTCTGAGTTGGTAAGGAAGCAGGAAATTGACCCAGAATATTATCGCTATCAGGCGGAATTTTTGCAAGGAGAGCTAAAGCAGTTGCAGGAGAAAATTGATAATATGCAGGTGGAACATTCTCAGTTAGTGGCTTTGGATCTGAAGTTATTGCGGGAGGAGTTGGTAGATATTGAGGCGGGAACTTATGCTGAGTTTATTCGCGCGGGTAAGTTGAATAGTAATATTTCGCCACTGTTGGCAGAGGTGTTTGAGGAAAAAGAGGGAGTGGAGTTGCCTACCGATCTGAAATAAATTTCGATTTATCTTTTCCCTTACGGGTTTAATACCTCACCGTCTACAGGGTGCTCAAAATTGTTTGGGGTTAGTAGACGCGGAGCGGCCGGTCGTTGACTATCCCCATGCAATTTTTACATCACGCCTTTCGGTGCGGAATGCGGAGCAAACAGCATAGCTGCCTTCTGCCTTCTTCAAACAACCCATTTGGTATCTTTGTTCGCGACTAATTTTTTGCTCGGGAGTCAGGAGATGGAAGGATCGAATGTGGGAAAGTGAAAAATACGGACTACACCTCCGGTCACTTCCCACAGTTTCCACGCTCCCCTCTCTGTTTTTAAAAATATCCCAAATGGGTTCTATATGATGTTCGGATAGTAGGGGTATATTAGACATCTCCATAAAATAAATCAACCTTTTAAATAGAGCAGTTAAGGAAATAAAAAGTCACCACTATAAATCATTTTCCCTGCCTTTTTCGTGAAAATATCTTACCTGTTGCCTTTCGGAGCAGATGAGCTGTTGCCTACTCCTGCAAAAAATCTATATCTTTCTTGGAGAGGTCTATTGGGAGACAATTTATGGATGTTGAAACATTCTAAGGCGATACGCACGCAGCCAAATAACTGTTAATTTTGAGTTCAAAATGCCGACTGATTTATGAGATGAGGCAAATAATAATGAGCAAAATTTCTGAAATTACTATAGAAGAATTACTAGAACTTTATGCTGCTGGACAGCGGAATTTTAGTAGATTTATCATCGAATACACAGAGCAGTATTTCGAGAATGGAATTGATTTAAGGGGAGTAAAATTCAGGGGAGATAGCCTGGAAGAACTCGTTAATGGGCTACAAAACAGCAACTTGAGTGGAGCCGACCTCAGAGGTATTGGTTTACGCAAACATTGTCTTGATAGAGCGAATTTGAGTGGTGCTAAATTGAATAAGGCTTTTCTGTGGCGAGCTAACTTCAACAAAGCTAACCTTAGTGCAGCTAACCTTAGTGGCTCTGACTTGCAAGAAGCTTCTTTTACTTATGCTAATTTAAAGGAAGCCAATTTGAGCAGTACTTACTTATGCCAGACTTACTTCAATTGCGCGGATCTAAGCAGAGCTAACTTCACTAATGCTAAGATTGAAAGTTATATTAACTTCTCTGAGGCTAATTTAACTCAAGTTAACTTCACAGGAGCTAGTGTAGAAGTCAGTTGGGATGAAATTAACTTCAAAAACACTTATTTTAAAGATACCATTATGCCGGATGGCACCGTCCGTAACAGTTAATCTCAATTTCAAAGACCTGAAGTAAATTCTGTAACTTTTTATAGACAAGTTAGGAAATTTCTAAATTTTTCACTTGTCAATTAATCAATTATTTCCGATTATTTTTGACATCAAAAAAAACCGATTTATTATAAAACATATTTTTGTTATACTAAATCCGGTTATGAAAAGGTACTTTTTCCACATCTTCTCTAACCCTTCTGCCTTCTGCCTTACTTCCCTAATAAAGCTCCTATCTAAACCAGATTTAGTATTATATATAGCAATCCTAAATCATTTGTAAAATTCCTGGACTTGTTAAAAACTTCCGGCTTCTACCTTCCCTTCTGCCTTCTGCCTTAAAGTAGCCGATTTCTTTCACGAATCATTTCACATTGCTATACCATATTTTTTTGAGATGTTGATTGATATTTAATTTGATAATATTAGAAAGGAAATTATAGGAAAAAGTATCGCCAGATTATTCTAGGTTTTTATTAAGTATCAATTCCAGCGATCCGGGTTAATTTTTGAAATAATCAGAGGAATTTGGCGAGTAACATATTAATAAATAGGGCTTCCCGAATAAAATTGTAATCAATATCTGTAAAGGCTTCCAGGGTTTTTGATTCTGAAAAAGTGCAAGGTTTTTGGCTCTTTTCGTTTCAAAATGCTAATATTTTTCCCCTGACAATACCGAAAATTTTGCCGTAGCAGATAGTCTAAACTGTTGCCTGTTGCCTGTTCCCTGTTGCCTACCATCACCATCAGACTTATTCAGCAAACCCTAAATATTCTGTACTATCGCTTTGGGATATTGTTGATAATGTAGAGATATATTGGGATACAGATTATGGATGAATAAGAATTTTTACAAGGTCCGAGTGAGTATCCCCACAGACCAAAATAGAAATATTTAAAAACTTTTCTTTTGTAAACAGTGGGTAGTTTGATTGTGGAAATAATTAGATCCTCCTCTTCTTTCTTGTCTCCTCGATAACTAAAGCTTTCTTTGCTTCTGAGTCCTGACTCAGGAGTCCTGACTCCTGAGTCGTGATTTATAACTGTTTAAGCAAAGATAGTATTATATCATGTTTTGATATTCCACAGACTAACAAATTATTAACCACCCCCTTCTCCTAGCGATCGCCATTTTCTGAATCAATTTCCTCTGCTTCATCATCATTACAAAAACAATAAAAGAGCGGTTCATCTTTAAAATCATGTTCGTCTAAAACATGGTGAATTATTCCCTTTTCTAACATTAATTCACCCATCAAAATAGCCTCCTCCCTAGTAGCTCGTTCGTGAATCATCAACCACTCTACAGCATCCGACCCTAAAAAAACATTCCCGAACACCTTAAACTGAAATCGTCTATCTTTAATAGAAACTCCGTTTGGCCCCCGCATCGCAGTAGCGATCGCCTCCCAGTCATACTCTTCTCGGATGGGGGGCACCTCAACAGAGGGAAGCTCTTGGGGTTGAGGTCTATACTCTGTAGGAGTTTGCCATTTAACCCAAGCAGAAATTTCTGGGTCGAGACCCTTGAGATGTAGGTCTTGTTGAGGACGGGGAACTTCAATTCCATACTTGCGCAAGTATTTTTCTATCTGGTTATACAGGTGAGTTCTTACCTTGGGCTGTTTGAGGGGGTCGTCGATAAAAGCCACTACCCGAAACTGCAACCCATCCTCGGCATATTCTCGAAATTTGACTTTAGGGGGTGGATGGCGCAAAATATCTGGATGTTCAATCTGAGTCGCAGCAATCAGCACTTTGTAGACAAAATCAATATCCGATCCATAGGGAACTTTGACATAAGCTTTGACTCTAGTTATACCACTGCGGTTCCAGTTGAGGACTTCCCCTTCAATAAACCGAGAATTAGGAACGGTAATAATGTAGCGGTCAATATGAGAAATTTCTGTGGTTCGAGCACCGATGCGTTGAACTAAGCCCTGAAAATCTTCCACCTGAACCAATTCTCCAACTTTAATCGGACGGGAGACAATTAAAATTAAGCCACAAATAAAGTCTTTGGCAATATTTTGTAATCCAAAACCAATTCCTACTCCCACCGCTCCGAGGAGAATTGCTAGAGATTGAAAGTTTACGCCTCCAGCGTTCAGAACTAGGATAACTCCCAAAAATAGTAATCCGTATTGGACAAAAAAAGCGATCGTGTCTTGGTGGCCACGTTCGACTTCTGTCAGGGGTAACAAGCGAGATTTAAGGATTTTAACAAACCAGCTTACTCCCACCCAAAGTAGGCCGATTGTTAGAGCAATAGCTAATAGTCGGCTGAGGGAAATTGCTTCTTCTCCCAGTAGAAACATTCTGGCGTTAAATGTGCTGTCTAGAAGTTTGAAAATCTGGTAAGACCAAGTTCTGGTTATGGGAAATAATTGAATCCCATAACCGATCGATGTCCCCCATACGCCTACTTGCAATAACACTAAACCGAGCATTTGTTGAGAGTGCCAAGGTCGCTGAGGATATTGGAGTTTTTGGCGTTGAATATAGCGAAAGATAAGGAAGAGTAGCCCCTGAAGTAGAAGGGTAATTATCAAGCCGATGGTAAGCATTTTGAACGCCCAACGGGTATAGGTTGGGGTGCGTTCCTGCCAACTTTGATTCAATTTCTGCTGAAGTTTTTCCTGCCACATTTGGGCCTGAATTTCTCTGGACATGGCAGTGACGACATCCTTTTCTGTCACCTGTACTAAAGGGCGATCGTCAACTTCTAAAATTATGTCCTGATTTTGGCGAACTACTTTGACTTCTGGCGGTTTTCCTCGGTTAATACTATCGGCTAAGGTTGATTTGAGAGTTGATTTCATAAATGTGGCTCTTTCCTGGGCTGTGGTATTTCCATAAGGGCCTATTTCTAAAAGTTCACGACCATCTAGTACTACTGGAACTTTTAGACTTGTTGCATTTTCAGCCAGGACTGGAGAGAGTAGAAATACTGAGAATAAACCGATGCAAAGGGCGATCGCGAACCTAAACCTATTTTTATGAAGTTTCGCCATTTGTTCTATTTGTGATATTTAGTTCCAATTTATAGTAGTACGTTATTTGGTTAGGACAATAAATTTAGGTTGTTTGCTCCGCATTCCGGACCGGAATTGGCAACAGAGGAATGTTATACCATTTTCAAAAAATATTACTACATTGGCTATTCAAGGTATTAGGTGTTAGGTGTTAGGTGGTAGGTATAAAAAATAAAAAGTGAAGATTTTTCAATTCCGTTAAGCAGAAGATTTTACTGTAATAATCTTTCTTGAATTTGGTATTAAATACCTTAATGCGTAGGGCTAGAACTGCCTTTTTTGCAATATTTATGAGTTAAAAAATGTCATTTAACTATTCTAATTTGACTGAGTAGAGGAACACCTTTAAAATAACTATTAATAAACAAGATTAGAATATTTAAATTGGCTAGTATGGAGATGCCTAAATTGGCAATTTATAATTTTAATTTGATAAATAAATATAAGTAGGTCGGCATGAAAAATTATTATTCTGACAAGCCAGAAGGATAAGGGCAAAAGGGGAAAGGTTTTTGAGTTATTTTACTTTTCGTTAAATATTTAGTTCTTTTTGTGTGTTATTAATCTTTTTGTGTTTTATTAATTATACTTATTATACAAAATCCGGTTATCATGCATTATCTTTTTTAAATTCCCCTCTAACCCTTCTGCCTCACAGGAGTGCGCTACCAGGTGCGTCTTACGCGCCAAGTGGGGTCGCACCGCTTCTGCCTTACCTTCATAAATATTGGTTCTGTCAATCGCCGGATTTAGTATTACTTATAGCAAAAGCAGGGTAAGCGCATCTAAATTTGTATCACTAAATACAGACAAAAATCCTCAAGTTTTAGCTAAATATCAATTTTTTACCTAAAGAAGCTTCGATTAGCGTAAATTTTGGACAAAACTCTAGTCTAAATAGTTCCGCTCGATGTTTACTTACATAAAAGCTCAAATGTCTTGCCTGATTTTCGGTTAAAGTCGAATTTATAGACTCCTTCAGGCCTTCTATAACTGCTCAAACCAGGATTTTAATAGAGTTTGAGATGTGCTTCCCCTGATAGCAAAAGGCTGAGGGCATAAGGGAAAGTTTAGGGATATCTAAGTTTAATACTTTTGTTTTGTTCTGACTTTCCCTTTATTTGCTATATATTATGTCTGGTTAAATACTTATTGATCGGCGAGCAAGGAGCAGGAAGAATAGGGAGAATTGCTCTGGATAGAAAGGAGAGGTTTTTCTGGCAAACGGAGAGAATATTAGACAATAATCGTAGTTTGAGAGAGCTAGAATTTTTCTCTCAAAATATATATTTGTTTACTTCAATTTTCTAATAATAGAAATATAATTTCATCATCAATCTACAGTTTTCTACCTCGAACTAAAATGTCTTTTTATATGTCTACTCCCAGTTGAAAATAATATCACGTTCGGAATAATTAGTTATAGCAATTCTCGCTCTTGGTGAAATACAGAAATTTGGGATTTTAGGCAACAGCTCCGTCAGGCAACAGGGAATAGGGAAAAGAAAAAATACTGTACCTCATTAATATAAGAACCGCTATATCAAAAACCTTACCGAATAATTAAGGTTTAAAGCCTCTTCTTTAAAGGAGAAAGCGGTCGCGCATGCTCCGCAACATGTAAAGCGGAGCGAACCGTAGGGTGGGATGGCGATCTTCGGAGCGGCTCTGCACTCTTCGGGTCTCCTCGCTGTCCTCCAATCGACCAAGAGACAAGAAAAAATTTTCATGATTAGTCAATCCAATCCGTTTCAAGGAGAGGTAATT
>JBARXI010000532.1:0-2601 GCA_049647275.1 Microcoleaceae cyanobacterium | reverse complement strand
AGCAATCCTAAATGATTTGTGAAAAATTTAGATGTATTTATTTTGTCTTCTACCTACCACCTAATACCTAACACCTACCACCTACCACCACCAAAAATTTATAACTGAAATAGGATTGCTATATAAGTAATCAAGTTTAACAATTTGGTGGCTGATGAAGACTGAAAATTTCAGCCATAAATTCAGACATAATCACAAAAAGTTGCCTGAACTGGAATTATCGGTATAATGTGCTTGAAGTATAGTTAGATAAATTTATTATGTCAGCGACGATAGCACCAGAACAAGTTCAACGGATAGTTAGTAACCAACACAACAACCCATTTGAAATCTTAGGCTCTCATGCCATAGAGAGGGATGGCAAAACAACTTGGTTAGTACGAGCATATCTGCCTAATGCTGATGCAGCTTGGGTAATTCGTCCCGAAAAACGGGAACAATATCCCATGCAGTCAGTAGATCATCCCCACTTTTTTGAATGTGAATTAGATATACCTGAATTAAAAAATTACCAATTAAAAGTAAAAGAAGGCGAACATGAAAGAGTATTTTATGACCCCTACGCTTTCCGCTCTCCGAAATTAACTGATTTTGATATACATCTATTTACAGAAGGAAATCATCATCGTATCTACGAAAAATTAGGTGCTCACCTAATAGAAATAGAAGGAGTAAAAGGCGTATATTTTTCAGTTTGGGCACCAAACGCCCGTAACGTTTCTATCATTGGTAACTTCAATCATTGGGATGGACGTTACCATCAAATGAAGATGGGAGGAAACGGTGTTTGGGAACTATTCATCCCAGAATTAACGGTTGGTGAACTATACAAATACGAAATAAAAAACATCTTCGGACACATCTACACAAAATCCGACCCCTACGGTTTCCAACAACAAGTTAGACCAGATACCGCTTCCATCATCACCGACTTAGATACCTATACCTGGAATGATGACGAATGGATGGAAAAACGGCGCAACACCGAACCCCAGGAACAACCCATATCAGTCTACGAAATGCACCTAGGGTCATGGTTACACGGCAGCGCCGACGAACCGCCAGAAAACGGGCAAGTCGTGGGTATGTCTGAGAAGCCAGGGTCGCGTTTCCTGACTTATCGGGAACTTGCCGACAAACTTATTCCCTACGTCAAAGAACTTGGTTTCACTCACATAGAAGTTTTGCCCGTAGCCGAACACCCTTACGACGGCTCATGGGGATATCAAGTCGTCGGATTTTTTGCCCCTACCTCTCGGTTTGGCAGCCCCCAAGACTTCATGTATTTTGTAGACCAGTGCCATAAAAACGACATTGGCATTATTGTAGACTGGGTTCCCGGTCACTTCCCCAAAGATGCTCACGGTCTAGCCAGATTTGACGGCACCGAACTTTATGAACACGCCGACCCCCGCAAAGGCGAACATAAAGGTTGGGGTACTTTGGTATTCAACTACGCTCGCAATGAGGTGCGGAATTTCCTAATTTCCAACGCCATATTCTGGTTTGATAAATACCACATCGACGGAATTCGGGTGGATGCTGTGGCCTCGATGTTGTATCTAGATTACGACCGCAAACCTGGCGAGTGGCTGCCTAACCACTTTGGTGGTAATGAACACCTCGAAGCAGTTGATTTCCTGCGTCAGCTTAACTCTTTAATTTTTGGTTATTATCCGGGTATTGTTTCTATTGCTGAAGAATCTACTTCTTGGTCTATGGTATCTCGTCCGACTTATTTAGGCGGTCTTGGATTCAGTTTCAAGTGGAATATGGGCTGGATGCACGATATGCTGGATTATTTCAGCATAGATTCGGTATATCGGAAATACCACCAAAACAACGTGACTTTCAGCATCATGTATGCGTTTAGTGAAAATTTTATGCTGGCGCTATCCCACGATGAGGTGGTACATGGCAAGAGCAGTTTGATTAGTAAAATGCCTGGGGATAACTGGCAAAAATTTGCTAATCTACGCACGTTGTTGGGCTATATGTGGACTCACCCTGGTAAGAAAACTATTTTTATGGGTATGGAGTTCGGGCAATGGCGCGAGTGGAATGTCTGGGCCGATTTAGATTGGTGGTTGCTTGAGGAAGATCCCCATCGCCAGATGAAGCAGTTTGTCAGCGATTTGAATGCTTTATATCGTAGCGAGCCTGCTTTGTATACAGAAGATTTTTCTTTTGAAGGGTTTGAGTGGATAGAATGTAATGATGCTGAAAACAGTGTTGTTTCTTTTGTTCGCAAGGCTAAAGATTCTGATGAGTTTTTGGTAATAGTTTGCAATTTTACTCCTCTTGCCAGGCATAATTATTGGGTGGGTGTTCATCAATCTGGTTTTTATACTGAAGTATTCAATAGTGATGCGGAAAAATATGGCGGTAGCAATGTCGGTAACTATGGCGGTAAGTGGTCATTTGATTGGGGAAATTCTTGCTTTCCTTACGTTCTAGATTTGAGTTTGCCTCCGTTGGGAGTGCTGGTTTTGAAGTTAGATACAGAGAAAACTTGGGCAGCATTAGAACAGGCAAATGTTGAATCATAAAAATCAGGAATTGGCTGAGGAATATTGACCGATCAATTAATTTTTTAGGACA
>JBARXI010000531.1:0-12576 GCA_049647275.1 Microcoleaceae cyanobacterium | reverse complement strand
TTCAGGAGGCAAAGCAAAGATAAGTATGATTTTCTCTGGGAATTTTTTGACGCTTCAAGGGGAAAATCTAGAAGTAGTAAATTTTCCATCAGTGGGTTTCTCGAATTTTGGTCGGTTGACATTTTTTCAGTAGGCAAAGTCAGAGTAAGTATGAGTTTCTCTGGGAATTTTTTGATGGTTAGAGGGGAAAATCCGGAAATAGTAAATTCTCTATTGAAGTTTTTTTAGGAGGTAAAGCAAAAGTGAGTATGAGTTTGTACTTATCATTTGCTTGATTGTAAAATCTGTACATTATTACTATCTAATCATCAATCAATCTCTAATATTTTTATTAAAAGTTTTGCAGGAGGTTTCGTTATGAAAAAGTATTCAGAAATTCAAGAGGTCAAAAAATATAAACCATTACTTTACATTACCCCTAATGATAAATCCAGTTTACAACAATCTCTATCTTCAGCAATTACTACTGTAACTACTGAAAAAGATGATGATAAATCAAATAGTTTCAAATCAAATTTATTAAATATACTAGAAAATGAAACTTTGATAGATATAAGCTTGTCAACTTTGGTTCCTTATTATTCTTTTTCCAAGATATTAAAAAGACTGATTGATAATCAAAAAAACACTCAAGATAGCGAACAAGCAAAACTCGACGAAAATACAAAATTAGCTTTAAGTGAATTTAATTTAGAGGGTTGGTCAGAATTTATCACAGAAACTCCCTACTCAGATATACCAGAAGATTTTGACTTTCCTCCCGGTCATCCATTACCAGGAAAATTATATAGAGCACATCCCTTAAAATCCAAAAGTAATAAATATATTCCTATAGAAGTATTTGACTCTTTACTTTATGCAGAAAGAGAAGCTGAACTAATTCGCTTATTGGTAGATTTAGGAGCAACTTAAATTACAATTAAAGAAAAAAAATTCGGTAAAACAGCAACAGAAATAGAAGCAAATGCTAAACTTACCGGAGCAGGTGGAGTAGAAGGAAAAATAGAAGGAGATATTAATAAATCAGATGAATCAATCAGAAATTTATCACTTGGAGGACAGCCCTGGAGTTCGGAAATAGTAGAAAAATTTGAAGAAAAAAATTATAGTTGGCTTCCTTATGAACCAGCATGGACAGCAGTTGTTCATAGTCGTTTATACGGAAAATGTTTAACAGCTTCCATTGAATTAACTAATGATGATTCTTATTCTATTTCTGGAAAAATAGGAGTAGCAGAAGGATTATTAGAAAACTTAACTGGTATAAATGCAGGAGCATCATTTATCCGCAATCAAAACAAAACAAGTCTAATTTATGTCAAATTTGCTCCTCCAGAAAACAATCAAAACTGATAATTTTTCTCTAAGCATCCTTAACAAATCTGATAATTTCTCGTACATGATTGAGAAATTGACCATCTGTTGAAAGTTGAGCGTTCGCGGAGCGTGGTGTCAGCCGTATCGCCTTTTCTGCCTCCGTCGCTAACTGATGATGTTCGGCTTGATTTGTAGTTTTTAAATCTTCTATTGCCAGTGCTAAACGAGTTAATTCTTTTTGAGTTGTTTCCCACTGGTGCTGTTGTCTTGAGACTAAAGAATCAGGATTTTTAGGATTTAATTTTACCTCTATATTTTTAACAGTTTTTTCTATCTTTTCAAAGCGACTTCTGAGTTCAATAATATCTGCACGAGGGTGCAAAAATTCCCGGCGAATCATCGATAACCGTACCACTAAATATTGATATAAACGTATAGCAGGACGCAAAACAGTTAACAATAAAGCTGCACCAGAACTAACATAACCAACTACACTAATACCAGTAATAGCTAAAATATAAAGCCCTACTGCTGAGAGAAAGTGTAGACCCAAAGCTATCCACAAAGAAAAACGAGCTAATTTGGCAACATATTTCACTTTTGGCTCATCAACTGTGATATTTTTTTCCTTTGATTCAGCAGCTTCTGCTAATACTTCCTTAGCTTCAAAATGAATATTCCAGGGAACTGTAACAATTAACAATAACCACCAAAAACAAGCACCAGCAATTACCCAATCTAAGAAACTACCAGCAGGAATATGTAGCCATTGTAAAATACCAAATGTTAACAGTAACAACAATGCCAGCCCCACAGTAAAGCCTGTAAAATTTATGTATGCTTTCATTTTTTTCTTACCTCTAAAATATAGATATATAAATCAAATCAAAAATTATACATTCAAGTCCGTAATTATGAAGTTTCCATTTCGTGAAAAAACCCTGCACGAATATAATTTATAGCCCTTTTTGCTTTGTTGACTATATAACTTCTGTCTTCTGCCTTTAAGCTAGAGTCTGCGTATTTTATCTAAATGAAAACTGCTATAAGATGTACTCAAGAGAGTGAAAAGTCAAAAGTTAAATTATTGCTGTGACTAAGTTTAATAATTTGATACTTTTCCCACCAAATGTTCAATTACTATATATATTATTGATTGATCGAATAGATATAGAAGCTTAAACTGTGACACTTAGCTAACCGGCTGAAACTTGACTGCTACATAACAATACTTTTCAGATTTGGTACAATGTCAAGTCTGGTAGCATCGTTAGTGTGTAAAATAAACTCACAATTTGAAGAAACCCATTTACATTCTGCCATTTGCCTTCCTTTCACCAAAGTCTAAGTATTCAACCGGACATCATATAACTGGTATGATTTTGCTTCTTCACCTATATATCTTCTTCTCTTTTTACCTTTTTTTTAATCTTTATTCGCCCAAAATATATACTTAATTTTCTTCCTTTTTCTTTCTTATATCTATTAAATCAAACAATGTTAAAAATAATGGGAGTCATATCTAGACTTCCCTGTTAATATTTTTTGATAACTTAGGGGAAGATACTCTGCCTAAATTAATATTTCCTTTTGTCACATTAAAGCTAAAATAGCTGCCAATAGACAAATAAATAGTAAGAAATCAAGCATTTTCAAGAATTCAGAAATCAGAAGTGTGTTTGCGCAGCGATAAATTATGACTCTTAACTCCTGACTACTACCAATTTATAGGCAATTTTTTTCCAATTAGTTATTTGTCATTATAAATTAAAAATATTTTTAAGTCTATTCCGAACCCAAATCACAGGATTTTTATCATCTTCTGCTGCATCAACTAATCCTAGTTTTCTTAATTCATTTTGGCGTTCAGATAATTCTTCTTGGTGTTTAGCCAACTCTTGCACAATGACCTCTGCTAATTCAGGATTTTCTTGTAATATTTTTTCAAAGCCATTTTTATGAATTGCAAATAAGATTGTATCTTCAATGGATCTAACTGAAGCTGTACGAGGAATGCCTAACATTAAAGCTAGTTCTCCAAAAAATTCACCTGCTTTAAGAGTAGTAAGATTTTTATTCATTTTTTCAACAAATACTTCTATTGAGCCGGAAAGGATAATATAAAAAGCGTCACCAGGAGCACCTTCACGAAATAAAATTTCTGATGGTCTGAGTCGTTTTCTATATCCCACTTCTATCAGTTTTCGTAATTCTAGAGCGGTAAAATTTTCAAAATAGGTTACTTGTAACAACAAATCTCTAGCTGATAGTGGTTTATGGGGTAACATTTGTCTTGATTCATTATTTAAGTATTCATTTTTATCTTGATTTTTTTGTGGATACTGATAATTGTTTATAGCTGAAGAAATAGTTTTTTCAGGTAATGTTAAGTCTCTTGATTCCTGTTCTGGATTAGGAAGATAAATATAAATATGATCCCAAGGTATTTGAATTCCTTGTTGTTGTAAATTATGCTGGATAATAAATCGTAAAGAACTCATATAAGCAGGTTGATTATAGATTTCATTTACCCATACCCATAATTGGAATCTAAAAGCATTTTCTTGAACACCAAGAAAAATAACTTTTGGAGGTGGTTCTCGTAAAACTGCTGGCTCCATATAAGCAGACATTAACATAGCTTCTGTAACGACTACTGGGTCACTATCATCAGAAACAAAAACATCAAGTTCAATTCGACCTTTAAAACTGTCATAGCTTAAGTTATGTATTTTTCCTTCTACTAATATTCCATTCGGAACAATTACATGACTACCTCTCAATGTTCTCATCCTAGTTGAACGCAAACCAATTTCTTCAACAAAACCTAAATTATCATCTAAGTCAATAAAATCTCCAGTCTTTATCGGTCGTTCAATAAGTAGAGTTAAACCACTAATAAAGTTTTTTGTAATATTCTGAAATCCTAAACCAATACCTACACCTAAACCACCAGCTAAAACTGCTAATGAAGCGACATTAAATCCCTGAGTTTGCAGAATAATTATTATGGATAAGGTCGTAGCTCCATAGCTAAATATTGTTGATATTGCTTCTCGGTTAGATTCATCAATGCCGAGCTTAACTAAGAAGACTTTCTTGAGTAAATTTTTAAATAATCTACCTAACAGTACAACTATAATTAAATATAGAGATAGTTGTAAAAGTGAAGTTAAAGAAATAGAAGTATCTCCGATGGAAATTAATGGAGTTGTAAATATTTTGGATAGGGTGACGAATAAATCTTGTATGGCTCTGAGCATAAAGTTTTAATCCTGGTTATCAATAATAATTCCATGTTCGATAGACGTAGGAATTTATATCATGTCCGGATGATTAAGTATAATAAAAATATTCTTTTCTCACTTCAAAAAGGAATATCCCAAATTTCCACCAGATCAGGTATTCCCTCTTGAATTTACACCTACCACCTAAGAACTTTATTATTGCCCTATTAAGCGAACATGATATTAAACATTATCACCAATAGTAAAACTTTCTACTCCTGAATATTACACGGTTAATTCTGGGGAATATTATTTTTGACTTCTGGGAAGCGGTTGACTAGATAATTTCTTTAATCATAAACTGTACTATCAGATATTAGAGCACCTTGTATATTTGTATGGGTTAGGTCTACATTTTTTTTAATTCGCCTCACTCAAATCTGTCTGACTCACAGATGCTCCGTATAAATTTGTCAAATAAAATTTTCGGGGGAAGTTATAGGAATTTCAAAAAAGATGCTAAAAGTAGAATTAAGTACAAAAATATTAGGGAATTTATAGAACCCATTTAGTATCTTTGTCAATATTAAGTTTTTAGTTTTTTAGGAGTCAGGAGTAGGGAGTAGGGAGTAGGGAGTAGGGAGTAGGGAAGACTAGAGGAAAGGCAATACAGTAAAACTAAATTTGAGAGCTGATTTTTCTGCTCAAACTGATGTCAATATTAAGTTTTTAGTTTTTTAGGAGTCAGGAGTTAGGAGTAGGAGTAGGGAGTAGGGAGTAGGAGTAGGGAGTAGGGAGTAGGGAAGACTAGAGGAAAGGCAATACAGTAAAACTAAATTTGAGAGCTGATTTTTCCTGCCAAACTGATGCTTGATGTACTTTCCAATAGTAATTTTTATAGATATAAAATTGCTTCTATATACCTTCTGATTCCTCTACGTGCCAAAATCTATGCCTGCTCTACTTCATTCCTGCCAAAAAATACTTTGTACCAATATTTTTTGAAACTAATATTAGTAATGAAAATTCTTAACCTCAAAGTTTAATTTCAACGAATTAGATAAGTTAACCAATTTACCCCACTATGATTTTGATTGGTTTCTTGACGCGCCAAACCCTAAATTTTTTCGGTTTATGAATTTGTAAATATATCTGAAATTGGTTCTGCTGTTTCATTTTTCTGTCTGATAATTTAATCGTTACATTATACTTACCCTCTACTCTGTATCAGGGTCATTTCATTCTAGATTTTAGCAATGAATTTACTTACTTTCAGATAGCAAAAGATAAATTGTCTAAAGCTCGAAATAACGTATTTTTGTAAATACATAACATGGTACAGTTTAGAATTAAATAGCTCTGACTCTGTATGAAGGTAGACCTTGAATTTCCAGGGCTTCTATTTTTAGAACTTTTACTCGGTTCATTTTCAGTTTTGGCTTAGTAAAATTTCCCCCAAATAACTGTTAGTTTAACTGTTGTTGGTCTAGCTATATTTCTAGGGCGATCGCTTTCTGCACGAGTTCCATATTTGCAACCAATATATTGACTCCACAACCACTCAAAAATGATACTTATATTGTCAATACTATTAGAATTCTTGAATAATACAAATTCCCCAAAATAATGCTATGGTTACTGAATACTTCAGTTATTAAGCGCTCGCTAAGTCTAGTAATATGTTTAACAATTATAGCCATATAACCCACTCCTATGAGAGAAAGGGTAATACCAAGGGTGATAAATGTTTGCTAGAAATAATTGAACTTTTTATAGGAGTCAGAAGTCAGGAGTTAACTGTGAAAATCCCTTTTGATAAAACTCCGTCTTTAAAGACAAGGTTTTATCAAGACATATCTGACCAAAAATATTTTTTTTAATTCTCATTATTCTTCACAACATTATTTTTGAAAATTGGTATAACAAGTCTGAAGAGATGCTCATTATTCGGGCAGAAAAAAAATATCTATTTTTAATAATTGTGGCAACATGTATTAGTTTGATATAACCACTTAATTAAATTGAGCGGCTATTATTTTGAATCATATCAACCCGGCTTCTGTGAAAAAAACCGGGTTTTTAGACTTTAATGATAATTTACCATTTGAGATTCTTGATAAGTGGGAAAATCAATATATCCTTCCTCGTCAAATGAATACCAAACATTCATTTCTGCTGGTGGATTAAGTGGCAAATTATTCGCAAAACGTTCTGTCAAATCTGGATTACTAATATAAGGTCTGCCAAAAGCAATTAAATCAGCACTTTCTGACTTAATAGCAGCTTCAGCAGTTTCCTTTGTATAACCACAATTTCCCATCAATGGCTGAGAAAAGACCTCACTAAATTCTGCTAAATTCATCTGTTTTCCTAATTCGTGAAAACCAAATTCCAAACCATCCACTATATGAAGATAAGCCAAATTATAACCATCTAACTGTTGAGCAAAATACAGAAAATTTTCCCGGAAATTTAGCGAACCCATATCATTAAAATTACCATTCGGAGATAATCTTACTGCCACACGATGAGCAGGAAAAACTGTAATAATTGACTCAACAATTTCTTTAAGAAACTGATAGCGATTTTCTATACTACCACCATAGCGATCGTTCCGATGATTAGTCTTCGACTGTAAAAATTGGTCAATCAAATAACCATTAGCAGCATGAATTTCTACCCCATCAAAACCAGCAGCTTTTGCCCTTACAGCAGCCAGACGATAATCTTCTACAACTCCAGGAATTTCTTCTGTTTCTAAAAACCGAGGTGTTTCGTAGGGTTGTTTGCCAATAGGGGTATGAATATAGTCTCCATTCAATTTAACTGCAGAAGCAGAAACAGGCAGTTGACCATTTTCCTGAAAGCTGCTATGAGAAGCCCGCCCACAGTGCCAAAGTTGGAGAAAAACTGGCGTTCCCTTAGCATGAAGCACCTCTACAATCTGCTTCCAAGCTTCGGTCTGTTGGTCTGAGTAAATACCGGGAGAGTTTAGCCAGCCATTTCCTTGTTTAGAAACGACAGTGGCTTCAGCAATTATCAAACCTGCCCCGGCCCGTTGAGCATAATATTCTGCCATTAGGCCGTTGGGCATCCTTTCTTCTCCGGCGCGAGACCTAGTTAGGGGAGCCATGACTACTCGGTTTTTTAGGGTTAAATCTCCCATTTTGAAGGGGCTGAATAGTGTTAGGGAATTTGTTTGAAGAGTCATTTTTTTGTTAACTAATCTCCGGTGAGCATTTTATATGATTTGTTTTCTTATTTTACATCGAATGAAATTATTGGTTTGGCTGAGAAAAAATCTAGGAGATTTGAGGTATAATTAAATGTTTAAGGAACACAAATAGCATAGTTTTTCTTGATACATAGCAAGATTATGCTAAAAATTGGAAAGAGTTTTTTTGTAGGTTATTAACCTGAAGAGAATATGGATAAAATCAACAATTAAACTTTCGTGCAGAGTGGGTTAGGTAGAAATAATTTTATAGAATCAGCTAGTGCTACTACGCGGAAATATAAACTCAAAAATCAAAAGTATTGATCGGTAAGGCTTTGAGTATTTTGTCACTCGTCAGTTATTTCCACCATCCTGCACTAGTTAAATTTATCCGCCCTAACTCACTATTCCAAAAAACAGAGTTTTCCGTTGTTTTAAGATTTTTAAAAAGATACTTCCTAAGTTTGACCAATAAAAAAAGTTCAGCAATTAACAATTAATAATTACCTCTCCTTAACAGAGAGAGAATTGACACAATTGGAAAATTTTTTCTTTCTTTTCCCTTAAAAGGGGAGGCTTTAAACCTTAATTATTTAATTATTCATTATTAATTATTCGCTAACAAGCCTCCCCTTGAAAGGAGATAAAAATTAAATAAAATGTTCCTGATTTGAAGCTACCGAATTCAGGCGATAGTCATAGATAACTGAAATGACTGCCTTCTTCCATGAGGTTTAAATATTTCCAACTCAATCTTAAATTATGGTTCACTCCAACCATCAAAAGCTGCAACTAATATATTAGCGACTGGATGGTCGAGAGCTTCTTTAAATGCTTCTGTGCCTTCTGACTTCAACGCACCTATGACTCGTTGTTTTAATGTGGGATTATTTTCCACAAATTTAATGGCTTGAGTCACAACTGCCATTAAATTTGTGGTAGTTTCTGTAGAGTTTAATTTTTCTAATTGTTGGAGGAGTTGCTGAATTTCTGCTGCAGTTTCAGCTAAAGTTTTTTGTTGAGCTTCGTAAATTGTTCGAGCAAATTTTGAGTCTTTAATTTCTCCTTGGCTACCAGCTACACCATAAATTTCTCCCTTGTTGCCAACTGCACCATAATTATCAACTTTTCCCTCTTTACCAGCTACACCATAATTTTCTCCAATCTCAATTTTATCTCCACTACTTTCTGACATATTTGTATCTCCTTGATGACTATAATTTTCTGCATAAATATTTGGACGTTGCATCGCAATATCCACCCATTCTGCTAATCTTCTAATTTGTTTATCCTTCTCTGCCAAAAGTTGTTGAAGTTGCTCTGGTGGGAGAGCTTCTAATTTATTGTATGTGTGAAAATATTCTCTGTGTAACTCCGAATGGTCAGCCTGGGGTGCCGTTTCAGCCCGCAATAAAAGTGCCTGACGATTTTTGCCCCGCTTTTCCATAGAGAATATTTCTACTTCTGCCTCTGGGTGGTTTTCCTGTAATTGCTGAAATGAATATGCCACTACCCGAGGGTCTGCTGTTTGATTATGATAGAGGTCTAATGTCTCTACCATTGGAGTAATAAAATCGACAAACTCTCCTTCCTCAAAATTCTTTTCCCAGTCGGCAGGCTTGCGGCGGTGGTTGTCGTTGAAATTTTCTTGAGGTGGAAGTTGCAAAAAGTTAGGGCGTTTATCTGGGGGGAGGCGCATAAAAATATAGTCGCATTGGATGCCATGTAGTTTTGTCTCGGCGGTTATACCCCAATCTTCTATTCTTCTATGAAAGTTCCGGTTAAGGTTGCTCCGGTAAGGTCGGTTTGGTCTAGAAATGTTCCGACTAATTTGGCACGGGAGAGATTAGCATCTTGGAGGTTGGCTGAATTGAGATTAGCTTCGATGAAACTGGCATTGACTAGGTTGGCTCTCTGGAGGTTGGCTCCTTGGAGGTCTAGGCGATCGAAGTTTTGATTTTCACCTTGACCTGTTTTGACTAATTCTCTGACTTTGGCTGTCTGGAGATAGGTTTTTCCCGGTCTTACCTGGTCAAGTTTTATGGCATCTTTCCAGCAGGTGCGAATTAGGTTTGCTTCTCGGAAGTCTGTACTTTTGACAGTAGCGCTAGAGAAATCGGCATCGGTTAAGTCTGCTTCTCGAAAGCAAGTGCCACCTGTGGCAGGAAAGGCGATGGCTAGATTACGAATTAAGGCGTGTTTTTCATCACCTTTCATTGCTCGGTAAGCAATATAAGCAGTTAATAATATTGTGGCTATAGCTCCAACTCCAGCTCCGGCTCCAGCCCTAGCTCCGTCTAAGGCCCCATCAGCTACAGCAAAGGCAAAGGTTGCACCTGCGAGGGAGCCTGTGATGGCTAAGGTTACAGCCTCAGTAGCTATAGCAAAGGCTAAAGGCACCGCTACAGCAAAGGCGAAAGTTCCAGCTACAGTTCCTGCTAGAGCTCCCGCTACAGCTCCTGCGACACCTACAACTCCATCTCCACCAGCTACAATAAAGGCTAGAATTCCAGTTACAGTTACAGCACAAGCTCCAGCTACAGCCCCAACTCCAAAACCTGCTATAATCCCCTGGCGAGTAACAACTATCCAAAAACCAATAAGCAAAATCAAGCTTGCTAAACCAGCGATTTGATTTTTTAGACTGGAGCCATCAAATATCAGGGCTACTAAAGCTCCAGCTAATCCACTACAATACCCTGACATCCCTGCCAGAATAAATACACCAATAAGCAAAACCACTACCCAACATTTTTGTAGCCTCGCCTTAGCTCCCCGAAAATTAGTACCTCGAATATCCCCTCGAAAATTAGTACCTCGAATATCCGCCCCACTAAAATCTGCTCCAGACAAATCTTTTTCCTTAAAAGATAGACCTCGAAGACTTTCCCCTGGGAATTTTCGTCTACCTTCTTGATATTGCTGCAATATGTCACGGGCTTTCATAATTGGTATCTCTCTAGAATTGAGAATTTACTGCCAAGCCTGTAGATGCTTCATTTCAGTTAACAGTTATCAGTCAAAATTTCAACCTACTCTAGCTTATATATTGTTAGAGATGTTCTAGGTTTTGTGCTGGCCTTCCTGGCTGAGAAGTTCAAAATTAGCGATCGCCACCAAGTTAATCTAAAATCTAATAACTATAACGTTGGAGTTGAATTAATCTTCAATCAAAAAATAAAGAAGGTGCGTTAATAACGCACCCGACAAGAGAAAAGATTAATCTGTATCTGGCTCAATACCAAGCGATCGTAACTGAGCAGCCAACTTTTCAGTCCGTAGTTGTTCTGATTGAGCCATATTCTGTGCTTGTTCGGCCTCAGCCATGGCCCGTAGTGCATCTTCTTCTGGTCTCGCCACTAATTGGCCATCTGAAGTAAAATAACGTAACTGCTCCTGATACACACCCAAATACAACCCCAACTGTTCGCTCCATCGTTGACCATGCTCATTAACGGGAATGGGTTGATATTTATCCCCCACTAACCGAAAGCCTTCAAATTCTAATGTTTGTGGATAAAACCAGAAATATTCAGGAGTACGGAAGCGGTCTTGATACAATTCTTTTTGCAAATTAGGGTCTACACTGGCAGTATCTTTAGACAATAATTCAATAATTAGATTGGGATATTTGCCATCTTCTTCCCAAACCACCCAAGAGTTGCGTGGTTTTTTTTCAGTGTTTTTAACCAGAAAAAAATCAGGTCCGCGAAATTCTCTATTTTTCAATTCTTGGCGACTGAAGTAGATAGTTAAGTTAGCTCCGATCAAGAAATTAGAGGTGTCGCGCCACAACCATTCCAGGCAAGTAACTAATAGTAGTAACTGGAAATAATGTAGGGAACTTTCCATTTCTGGTTCATCACTTTCTAACTGAGTAGCATCGGGCATCATTGCCTCTAAAGTTTTAGCATTTAAAATCATTTGTCATTAAATTAATTGTAATTTTATACCAATTTTATGTGAGGCTGCACAGAATTATGAAGTTCATTAACTTGTCTTTCTTTAATATGCAGTCAACTTTTATTCAAATTTTATTCTATGCAACTTCATATTAATTTGGTATTATAGCCTTTTCAAATAAGATGTAAAACAAGAGTTGGTTATTTACTAACAGTAAAAAGTCCGGCAAACCTTCTTACCTTTTGCCTGTTGCTTTCCGGAGCTGTTGCCTAAAAGCAGCTAGGTTTTTTACGCAAATCAAATGAAATTACTATAACTAGATTGTATCTTTAAAGAAGGCAGAAAATTAGGGTGCGTTTTCGGCTGTTGTCAACATGAAAGGCAACCCAACATTTCAAGACCATGATAAATCTCCGAAAAAGAATAGACTTTTTGCAGAATCAGGCAACAGATCCAGAAGGCAATAAGCAAGAAATTTTTCGGGAAAAAATATTAAAAATGCTCTCTAGATATAATTTCCGGAGATGTCTAATGAAAATGCCTCAATTGTAAAGGAATATTTTTCTTGGATATAGAGAATTTATCGTCAAGTACGGCGACCTATTTCACGACAAAGCCAAGGCGATTATTGTAAAGGAATATTTTCCTTGGATATAGAGAATTTATCGTCAAGTACGGCGACCTATTTCACGACAAAGCCAAGGCGATTATTGTAAAAGAATATTTTTCTTGGATATAGAGAATTTATCGTCAAGTACGGCGACCTATTTCACGACAAAGCCAAGGCGATTGTTGATAGGTGACTTGGGTAATAAAAAATGTTCCTCCTATAATTAATCTGAGGTCGTCTAAAATTGGGCATGGGTAGATAAAATCGGGTTATTAATCATTTTAAACTTCCATTTAGAAGGT
>JBARXI010000530.1:0-8565 GCA_049647275.1 Microcoleaceae cyanobacterium | reverse complement strand
TGGTAATCTAGAGATAATTATCCGTAGTAAAGATGAAAAAAATCAGGAATTAGAATGTTTAACTCATCCTGAGTCTGTGGATGGAGATGCAATTTGTAACTGGTTATCTTAATAGCATTTTCAATATTTTATAACCCTGACTCTCACAGCCAGGGTGATTTTTCTGCAAACTATTTTCCAGATATCAAACAATTAAACTTACCCATAATTATCAGTCTGCTTCGCAATTCCCAACAAAGTAAACAGTTACTTCCTTAATAACTCAACTACCTCAAGCACAAAACTCATCTGCTATGACATCAGAAGAAATGTTTGATAATATCGAAGAAAACTGTAAATTAGCATTGAATCTAATATTTGACCTAATTCATGCAATTAAAAATATAAGGCATCTATTTCGAGATTTTTAACATCAAATTCAACAACTTCAAGAGGAAGTAAATAATTTGAAAGTAGATAATCGCAATAAAGATGAAAAAATTCAGGAATTAGAATGTTTGGCACATCCTGAATCTGTCAATGGAGATGCAATTTGTAACTGGTTATCTTAATAGCATTTTCAATATGTTATAACTCTGACTCTCACAGCCAGGATGATTTTTATCCCCACTATGTTCAAGATATCAAACAGTTAAACCTAGCCATAATTATCAGGCTGCTTCGCAATTCCCAAGAAAGTAAACAGTTACTTCCTTGGGATTAAAAACTTACAGCAGATTGCAGGTTAATGTGGTATAGCTTATACCAGTTTGATAAATGTTTGCTACAAATATTTAGAATGTTTCTAGGAGTCAGGAGTCAGGAGTCAGGAGTCAGGAGTTAGGAGTCAGCAATTTATAACTTAAATATCATTTTTTAGGATGAATATCCCTTTTTAGTTAAATAGATATCTGACGTAACGGCTTTGAAATCCCCTTATTATTCGTAACATTCTTTTTTCACGCTTGGTATTAAGGGTAAATATTTGTTACCTGTTACCTACTCCCTACTCCCTACTCCCTACTATCTAAAAACATAAATATATGTACTTCATCAAGTGGGAAATTGCTGTATATAAATATGTTCAAACTTTAGCCGATCGCCTGTTCATATCTCCGATTAATTTCCGGCCAATTAACTACATTCCACCAAGCATTCAAATAATCAGCACGACGATTTTGGTACTTTAAATAATAAGCGTGTTCCCAAACGTCATTACCCATAATAGGATAGTTTCCTGCTAGAAAAGGACTATCTTGATTTGGCGTATTTGTGATTTCCAGTTTGCCATCTTTATTTAATATTAACCAAGCCCAACCACTACCAAAACGACCTAAACCTGCTTGGTTAAATTGTTCCTTAAAATTATCAAAACTACTAAAGCTTTCTTGAATAGCATTAGCAATATTTCCTTGTGCTTCTCCCCCACCATTTGGAGTCATAATTTCCCAAAACATTTTATGATTTAGATAGCCACCACCGTTATTTCTTACAGCAGTGCGAATATCCTCTGGTACAGTGTTTAAATTACCCAATAAATCTTCTGCACTTTTATCTTTAAGTTCTGGATATTTAGCGATCGCCGCATTCAATTTACTAATATACCCAGCATAATGTTTATCATGGTGAAACTGCATAGTTTTCCCATCTATATAGGGCTCTAATGCGTCATATTCATAAGGTAGAGCAGTTAACTGAAAAACTCCTGTGTTTTGGGCTACTTCTGTGTCTGTTTCTGGAGTAGATGGAGTCACAGATGAAGAGGAATTATCCCCTGATGCTTCACAAGCACCAAGAGTCATAGACCCTACAGTTGCACTGAGTAAGACTAAAAAATTGCGCCTGTTAATTGTCATTGTGAGTTGTAGATAGAATTAAGACTACAACTAATAGATTACAACATCCAGGGTGGAGCCGCTTCTAATTCCATTTCTATTTGCTTTTCGTCACCAGTTTCGTCAATATTTAGTATTACTAATTCTCCTTCTGGAGTGCGGATTTTTATATTTAATGACCTTAAACCTGTAGGAGAATTAATATAGCCTTCATATTTAGAGCCTACTGGTAGTTTTGACAAAATTTCATCTATTTTTTCTATTAGTTTTACAGAATTATGATAATATCTGGTAGCATCTGCAACTATTTTATTAACTTTTTCTTGATTGATATTGAGAGTTTTTGCTAACCCCATAACAAAGCTATTTTCTTCTTCTGTAACTTTCTCATCTGCAATTGCTACTTTTACTGCTAAATCAAAAGCTGTTTCTATCTGTTCTTCGTTTTGAAGCACTTGTTTAGCAGCATTAAATAATGCTTCGTTTGTTTCTTGATGAATAATCCTTAAAACTTTTTCTCTGGCTGCATTTACTTCTTCAGCATTGAATCCTTTTCTGAGTAAAAAACCTTCCAAAATTTCTACTTCATTCATATCAATATCCCCATCCACTGCCATAACCATTAAACCAATAGCAAATATGGCTTCGTTGGGGGTTAGTTGTTCCGAACATTTTACTTGACTCTGAAAAATATGTTCGTATGACATAGATTTTTTTTGAGACTATGAAATTTCAATAATTAATAATTAATAATTAACAATTAATAATTTTTATGTCGGCGACAGCCGTTTGCGTAGCATGACCTAGGAAAACAATTAATAATTATTAATTACCTCTCCTTAAAATAAGAATAAGAGGGTTGACTAAAAAGATTTTTTTCTCCTTGTCAGGCGACAGGCCGTGGCGCAGCCAAGGAGAAGCTTTAAAACTTAATTATTCATTAAATTTTAGAAACAATCAAATAAACAAATTATGTTTTAGACAATCGTTTTACTTTTGCACTTCCTAGTAGTTGATGAGCATCTAGAAGCATATCTGGAATTTTATCAGCATGAGGGCTATTAGCAAGACATTTGCTGAAGTCATATTTTTTTACTCGTTCGGCATTTTTACCAGGAAACCAATGACCGCCGTTGCCTAATAGGTTATAGCGCATTTTACCGTATTCGAGCATATCGTAGACTCTCACCAGATTTCTTAACCATAAAATCACAGGAATATTAATATTTCCGGGAGTATTTTCCGGAGTTGGTAAGCCAATATTCCAAGTTTTAAACCAATTTGCTCCTAATTGAGCGATCGCTTCTTGTTCTAGTCTTGCTAATATTGGCGGGAGAATTTCCGAAGCTTTATCTAAATATTCTATGGTTTTAAGATGTTCATCAAAATCTGTTGGTCGTGATGCGCCTAAACTTAATGTATGTACTTGGGGATGACTCAAACAAAACAAGTCGTTAAACACCATAGGGCTGAGTGGGGAGCATAAATCCACTAATTTTTGCGGTGGTTGATATAGCTGACCTCCCTTATCTGAGGGACTAATAATAAACACCCCCATATCCAAGCGGTTAGCAGCCTCTATTGCTGGCCAGTTAATTTGATTAATGTAGTACCAGTGGAGGTTAACGTAGTCGAACTTGTTTGTCTCAATAGTTTTGACAATGACATCGGTGGGGCCATGGGTGGAGAAACCAATAAATCGAACTTTTCCTTGAGCCTGTAATTTTTTGGCCACCTCAAGGCAGCCACCTGGTCTAATTGAGTAGTCGAGAAGTTCTGGAGTATTAATACCATGTATGCCTAGTAAATCAACATGGTCTAGTTGCAAATATTTGAGAGATTTATGGAACTCTCTTAGGAATTGGTGGGGATCGGCGCTTGGAGAAACTTTAGTTTGGACAATCAGTTTTTCCCGTGGTATTTTGGGTAAAATTTTGCCCAATTGCATTTCTGATGTGCCATATCCACGAGCGGTTTCTATGTGGTTAATTCCACATTCTAGGGAGCGATGAATGGTAGCTTCTAAGTTTTGTTGATTATCTGGTGGGATTTTACTTTGGGCCATATCTTGCCATTTATATTGATATCTCATCCCCCCACAGGAAAAGACTGGCATTGTTAATTCTGTTCGCCCAAAGCGCCGATATTGCATCATATTAATTTCTCTTTTAACTTAACACTGAGCTATCTTCCCCTACTTCTTCTTCGTTGGTTGATAAATTGTTCTTGGCAAAATTAGTTCTGGCTAGGGAGCCATAATATTTTCTGGCTGCTTCATCGTAGGCAATGGCGGCATCTTTTTCTACATCAAAGCGACCTAAACGTATTTGCTTTTTATATACTTTGATTTCGGCAATCCATTTACGTTTGTCTTTACACCAGTAAACCCCCCGATACTTGGATGAATGTTTTACACTTGGTCTTCGGTGCATTCGTGCACTTCCTTTGACCAAACGTAAATTTTCTCGTCGATTATCTAGTTTGTTACTGTTAATATGATACACAGATACTCCTATGGGAGCATCCATAATTACTCTGTGCATATACACAGTGGTTCTTTTACCGTTTTTCTTGACTGTTCTGGCGGCAAATCCGTCTATAAGATACCATTTATGTTTGGATAATTCTTCATAGTCTCCATCGTCGACTATTACTACTTGCCCTCTGGTAATCAAAATTTCTTTCGACATTTTTTCGGCCTTCTTGTTACATTACTAAAGAATAACTAATCTCTGTTTAGAGAGAATAGAGTAATACTTAACACACATGAGGCCAGTAAGCGATTTTAATGTTTTTGAGAACATTTTATTTGATTTTTTATTTACCTAGCGAAAGCTAGATTAATTTTTTTTACTGCACCCCAGTATTAATCAATGAATCAAGTCATTTTCAATTAATTCATTTTCTGAATGGTTTTACTGGTATTTGATTTTGAAGAAGCTATGGTCTATCTAGTTAATTTATTTGCTTAACTACTTCTTCGTGTTTGAGCACAATTAACTGCTATATTTTTTGGCGGTTGTTGACCTCCTGATTTTGCTTTTCTAGAGTTTTATTCAGATGATAGCTATGGGGAATTTAGTAGACTTAAACAGAGAGACTTTTGTGGCATAGGAGCAAAAGAAAGATAGTCTCAATAGCCTTTCGAGGTATTTTGTCTAGTGATTAGATCGGGTTAAATCGTAAGAAAAAGTAGTCTTTTGTCATTAAATCGAAATAACGGCAAGGCTATTTCCGTTTAATCTGTTCATTCAAACTGCTTTTACGGGTAACGTTTGCTTTGATAACCCTATTAAAGCTTGATTGAAGCTTGGCATTAGAGTCGGTTAATAGCTAGTTAAAACAACTAGATATTCCTCAACAGATCCACTTGAATAAGCGCCAATCTCTGCCAAGGTGCTGACTTCTAAAGCCTAGCTTAATACCCGTCTAGTTAGAAATCAAATTACTTTGATTCTTCCGAATTACTCCGGGTTAACGACTAGTCAACTATCTATGGTTAGACTTATCTATGTATCCATCATAATTCTGGAATGTCATTTACATTTACTTTAGCACACATTAAGAGGGTTAAACTCAGTAATTTATCATATTTTATGAGTGACACAATCATCTATCTGTACCGCCCATATTTTTTGAAATCTGTACTATTGGAGTATCAAAAAATACTGTAAAAACAATCTACTTTCCAGAAATATTAGTGCATATATATATAAGTACAATAACTTTGACAAAACTCCTCTGCAATCTGTCTAGTGCCTAGTCGATCTACCTAGGTTGAATTTCATACAAATAGCTTAGACTATCAGCATAATTCCATTAATTAGATTTTAGCAGATAATATTTTTGAGTAAATATAAAAAATACAGAATAGTGAATAATTAGGGCTAATTCTCAGATTTAATAAATATATAATATAGAGGTTTTCATATTAATGAGATACAGTTTTTTTCTCTTATCTGTTTCTAGTTTACTAATATTAAAAACTTGTGTACCTCATCTAGCGTGAGAAATTATATAGTAAATAAGGGTGGGAATAATCAGGAGTAATTCTAAGATTTAATAAATGTTAAGCTGAATTGACGTTAGAAAAAATCAAGAATAAGATGAAGGAAAATAAATAATCATAAAAAAAAATATGACTACATTTATCTTGGGATTGTTGTGCTATTTAGGACCATCTTATCTATTTTCAGGTTCAATTTGCTATATGGCTGCGAAGACAGATGTTAACACTAATCAGTTAGATGTTAAGGATATGCCTAGCAAAATCAACTTCGGAATTATTTTATGGTGGCCTTGGTGGATTATCACAGGAATTAACGAGGAAGAAAAAGCGATGAATTCAATAGAATTACATGAAAAAAGTTACATAAAACAGAAGCATTCTACTGGATATACTCAAGAGCAAGAACTTTCCCAACCAATTGGACAGATTTTACAACAAGCAGGTTTAATTACAGGAAATCAGGTAGCAGAAATTTTACAATATCAAAGTAGTAACCAGCATTTAAGGTTTGGAGAAATTGCTGTAATGTGGAGAATAATTAAGCAAGAAACTGCTGATTTCTTTGTAGAACTTTTTCCTCAACTAATGAAGGATAATCATAAAAAGCCAGTGGGCGAGTATTTGAAATTAGCAAGGTTACTCAATGATGAACAAATCTATTCTATATTGGTAGAACAACGTCAAACAGATTTACGTTTTGGAGAAGTAGCAGTACAAAAAGGATGGCTGAAGCAAGAAACAATGGATTTTGTATTGCACTATCTAAAAGGTGAATATATCTCTGCTGTAGAAATCTAATTAAATTAGTAACTAGTTAAAAAAAACCAGTTTCTTTGAAAAACTGGGTTTTTAATATAGGAAAAATTGTGAGGTTTTATGGAAGTTTTCATTGAGAGAGAACACACAAATTCTGACTTAAAAACTCTATTTTTAAGAAATTTCTCTAACTATTGGTTTTCCATCCTGGATTTCTCCCACTAAAATTATATCTGCAACCCCTACAAATAAACCATTTTCTAAGACACCAGGAATATTATTTAAACTTTTTTCCAACTCAGCAGGGTTGTCAATAGAATCAAACTTAACATCAATAACTAGATTACCCTCGTCAGTAACTACAGGGCCAGCTTTTTTGACTCCCATACGCAGCTCTGGTTGACCACCGAGTTTTTCAATTGCCCGAATTACAGGACTCATGGCCATGGGTATGACCTCTACAGGTAATAAAAAGGTCGAACCCAACTTGTCCACTAATTTAGAACTATCTACCACTACAATAAATTGTTCTGCCAGACAGTCCACAATTTTCTCGCGAGTATGAGCTGCTCCACCACCTTTAATTAGATTTTTCTGTGGGTCAACTTCATCGGCACCGTCAATGGCAATATCCATGTGGTCAACTTCATCAAGAGTAGTTAATGGCACACCATATTTTTTGGCTAATACGGTTGACTGAAAAGAAGTGGGGATACCTTTGATGTCTTTGAGTTGTCCACTTTGCAGACGTTCGCCCAAAAACTGAATCATGTAGGCGGTGGTTGACCCGGTGCCTAGCCCCACTATCATTCCTGACTTAACACGGTCAGCAGCAGCTTTGCCGACTTGCTGTTTCATTAATTTAGTGGGGTCTTGTTCTGCCACCATAGTCTATATTCCTCAAATAAAATAAAATTAACAAGCACTATATTACTTTATCCCTATAACGGTTCGGAAGGAAAATGTTAGCTGAAAATTATTTCAATACAGCCAATGAACTTAAAGATTCTGGACAATTTTATACAGCGATGGTTGCTTATCAAAAAGCTTTGAGTATTAAACCAGATTATGTTGAGGCTCACAAGAAGTTAGCTGAAGTATATTTGCTGCAAGGTAATTTTGATGCGGCGATCGCTTGTTGTCAAGAGGCTTTAAAAGTTCAACCTACTTTTGCTTCTGTTTATTTGACTTTGGGGAATATTTTTCACTCTCAACATCAATTTGAACGGGCAATTAATACTTACTTTCATGCGTTAAAGTTTGAACCAGAATTTGCTGAAGTTTATGCTAATATTGGCACTATTTATTACAAACAGGGGCAGTTGGATTTAGGGGTCTTATATTATCAAAGAGCGCTTGAGATTAATCCTAATATTGCTTCTGTTCAGTTGATGTTAGGTAATTTATTTACTTATAAAGGGGAATTTTATCGGGCTTTTTATTGTTATCAAAAGTTTCAGCAACTCGAACCGGAAAATGCTAAGGGTTATTTTAAGTTGGGTAGGGTATTTGCTTTACAGGAGGATTTTAAATCTGCCGTTGATTATTATAAAAAGTCTTTATCTATTCAAGCTGATTATCGGGAGGCTTTTGCGGAATTATATAAGTTGCTAAAACCTGAGAATGATGAACAGGAATTGGAGGTTTTGTTTGCAGAATGGCAAAAGTTTGTCGAGGCAAATCATCATAATATTGATAGATATATTGATTCAGTCATTCTGCAAAAATCAACTATTTTCATAGAAAAAGAAAAATCAAGTATTGATAAAAATAGAGCAGATATTAATCCTGACCAAGACCGTGGAATTTATTCTGATACTTTCCATTTAATTGCCGAACAAAAAATAGAGACTTTTGAGCCGACTTCTCTTGATTTATCAGAATCCAATTCAATACAAGAAAATTTGGAAAAATCAACTCAAGATAAAAATAGAGCAGAGATTCATCCTGACCAAGACCGTGGAATTTATCCTGACACTTTCCATT
>JBARXI010000529.1:0-15491 GCA_049647275.1 Microcoleaceae cyanobacterium | reverse complement strand
GTCATATTTAGTAAATGTTGAAATGAATGTCTAAGCTCATAGTTGAAGTTCCTCAAAAGCGACGGAAAATCTGAATCTTTTTCAGAGGAGTTAAGCTGTAAGTCAGGGATTAAATTCCTGGGGGAATTGTCATGTCATATTTAGTAAATGTTGAAATGAATGTCTAAGCTCATAGCTGAAGTCTCTCAAAAGCAACGGAAAATCTGAATCTTTTTCAGAGGATTTGAGCTGTGAGTCAGGGATTAAATTCCTGGGAGAGATATCTGTTTATAGTCGGGAATTTTCATCTAGAAACAGATATTATTCTTCTTCGTCAATATCTTGTGAATTTTGACTAGAAAATTTCATATTTGCCCAACTTAACTGTTTCATTTGTTGGGTGACTTTTCCTTCATTGACAGCTTCTTTTAGGTCTCTTTTATCATGGGCGTTTTGAATAGCTTCTTCTTTGGAGCGAGAACTTGTTTCAAAACATTGTTCGAGGCTGTCATAAATTTTATATCGGTGAGATTTAATGTAATATTGGCGCTCTGTATCTAATAGTTTTGCCATGAGTTCAAGGTGCATGGCATCTTCGTTACAAATATCTTCTAATACTGACCATTCATCACTACCTAATAGACTACTTCCTGCTCCGGGGCGACAGTCTTGAAATGGTTGTCCTGTAACTTCTTGATATATGCGGGGTAGACTATCATCAAATTCGTGTTTTTCTTCTAGCCAAATACGACGAATTTCGCTAAGTTCTTCTGGGGAAATGAGGGTAATATCTCGCATATTTTCTGGGGCAGTTTGGCGAATTTTTGTTTGAGCTTCTAGAAGTTTTCTGAGTAAAGTATCTCGCCATTCTTTTTTGTATGGACCCGGAATTGGTTCTACTGAAACTTCACCATTTACATTCCGTTCAAATAGTTGAACTGTTCCCCAAATTCGACGAAAATCTCTTTTATCTCGGTCAGAAATATCTAGTTCTTGACGTAATTCTATAAGAGGTTGTAACCATTCTTTTTCCTCATCATTTTGAATCATTGCTGACATAGATTTATCACTATCGACTAAGGTACAAACCCAACATCCAAAACGAGAACTTCCGCAACTTGGAGTAGAGGTATCAACTACTAGGGGACAATCATTATCTTCTGTTGCTCCTCGATACATTGCTAGTAAATCTTTATTACTATGTCCCCAGGGATTTTCCCATTGCATTAAATACAGCCAAACTTCATCAGTTCGCCACTCTTCTATAGGGGTATAAAGTAAAGAATTAAGCAGACTAGGATGAGGACTAAGATGGTCTCGTAATCTACCAGTTTCTCGTTTAGTCATTATTGCTGCACGATTAGCACTTTCTGCTTTACGAGTTCCTAAAACAACAATTGTTTCTCCATTGTTTCGGACAACATTACGAATAAAACGGTTAGATGGATCAATTTTTAAACGGGGAGTACACCAGCGAAATGTGTGGCGTGGAGCTGGATACCCTTTACCAAGTAATCCCACCCAATATGTTTGTGTAACTTCTGGTTTTAATAAATGAGGTTTTATGGGTATTTTTTTATTTTTGGCAGTCTCTTTCATCAGCTTTAAAGAGTTAGTTACCCAAGCAGAAACAATGGGGTTTTCTACTAATGTATCTGTGGTAATGACGTGGATAGTTTTGGTGCGTTTTTTTTGTGGGAGTCCGGCAATGGCATTCCATATTAGTTGTAATGTTGCGGTGCTATCTTTTCCCCCAGAATATCCAATAACCCAAGGGATAGAATCTAAACAGTATAGTTCTTGAATTTCTGTAGTTAGCTTTTTTATATCTTCTACTAATTCTGCTGCTGTTCTATTTGGAAATAACGATTTTTGTACTGCTTTCATATTGAAAAACCTCCTGAAATTTTATGTTTAGTTTGTTTTTTTGTGGTTTGATGAAATAAACACATTGTGACGATGCCATTGTATGGCTTCTATTCAAAGAATCTTTTTCACGAGGCAACCAAAGCTGATTACCGTTAAAGTCTCTTATAGGTTTAGAATTAGGTGATTCTGCTTGAAAATTTTTAGAAACGATAATTTTATAATCATCTCCTATCGCAAATAAACCTCTATCAAATGCCCAGTGATGATTTTTACAAAGTGATATACCATTATCTATTCTATTGTCATAAAATTTAGCAAATGGTTTGATATGCGCTCCATCTACAATGTTTTGATGAATTGACATAGTGACTTTAATTCCACAAAAAGCACATTTATATTTATAGGTCTGTACAACTGCCTTACGAAAAAAGGCATCTCTAGTCACAGATTTCCTGAGATATGATTTAGGCTGTTTTTGCCGTTGGTATTCTGTAGCAATAGTAGTAATAGAGGTTTCTTCCTCTTCGGATTTTTTTTGAAAACTATTATTAATTTTGATAAGATCCGCAAGTTCTCTTTGGTTGGCTGAAAACCAAGCTGATACGAGAGTATCTGTTAATTCTTTTCTATAGTTTTGGTCTTGTAATAGTTCAAAAAGTTCTGCATCTAAACTAGCATACTCAACTACTTCTTTTAACCTTTTCAGTGATTTTGGTCGGTCTTGCTTTGTAAGTATTTTTTTTGGTAACGCATTAACAAAATCTGGTTTAAATTTTACATTCCAAAAGTTATCACTCTCCAGATGAATAAAAGGATAGAATAAACCTCTTTTATAATAAGCAGGTTTATCGGAATCAGAATACATGATTTCCCAGTTTTTATTAAAAATATTAATTAATTCTTCTGAAACAGTTATCTGATTATTGTTTATCAAACCTTTTGTCATTAAATCAATTACGGATAAAAGTAAAATTGGTTTATGCTTGGCAGTACCCAATTTTTGATTTTTGTTTGTTTTCAGTTCAGTAAATAGTTGACAGTAGTATGCTAAGTTTTTTTCTATATTTGACTTTTGATTATCACTCATTTACAGCACCATAAAAAACATCAATATTTTTAGCATTTACTGGCGACTAGCAATCAAACAAAATGTCTCAATATATAAAGTAAATATCTCAGCCATAAGTCCTAAATGTAGTAAAACCAAATTTTAAGAAAGCAGGAATAACTTCTAACTTATCTTCTACTCGACTTAACTAAAAACAAATACCCTGTATTTTTTTAAATAAAACGTCAAAAATCAGGTCAGTTTTAATAGATTTTGAGTAGATGCTATTCCTATTTTGAGGGCAGAAAAAAAGGACTGATGCCGATATTTCATGTCCCCTAGATTAGTATTGACATAATGTACAATATATAGTACAAGCAATGAATTTGTATTTAATTATTGTAAACCCAAAAAGTTTTTAAAAACCTGCATTGACAAAAATTTATATATGTAGTAATTTTTAAAAATTGTTAAAAATATTTTGAAGACTCAGCCATGAAAAAGGCCAGTAAACTCACTGCAGAAATTGCAAAAGAAGTTTTAGAAAACGATAATCGAGAAAGAGAAGCGATCGCCATCCTTTTAGACAAACATATTGGCAGAGATGACAGACTGTTAGTACAAAAAACTCAAATGGGAAACACCGAAGCTTATATTGGCTCGGTCACTCTCGAATGGCTAGATAGTCGCGTACGTTTTGCCTCTCAACTACCATTATTTCGGCAAAAATTTGATGTAGAAACTGATAATGTAATTCGTGACGCAGAAACAATAGATGAAATTCAACAACGCCCCCTAGATTGGTCTCGCCAAGCGCCATTAACTCTATACTTAGCAACAAGAAAAGCTCATAAATTTCCAGCAGTATTAGTAGTTATTAGCCCCAGTTGGGTAGATAATCCTAAAGCAGGAGAATGGAATAAAAATGGTGAAGCAAATAAATCTGCTACTGAATTTTTGCCCCTAGATTCTGCTGGAAAAGTAGGATTATTAGACTTGCGCTTAGAAGTAGCAGTATTTGCCTTAGACGGTCAACATCGATTGATGGGAATTCAAGGCTTAATGGAATTAATTAAAACTGGCAAATTATTTAGATATAACAAGCAGAAAAAAACAGTTGGTGCAGCTATTACCATTGATGACTTAACAGAAGCTCATAGTGTAGAATTGCCGGACTTACAAAAATTAGCTTACGAACAAATAGGTATAGAATTTATTCCGGCAGTGGTAAAAGGAGAAACTAGAGCACAAGCGCGACGGAGAGTAAGGTCAGTTTTTGCTCATGTAAATTTGACTGCCGTAAAATTAAGTAAAGGGCAGTTAGCATTATTAAATGAGGATGATGGATTTGCTATTGTGGCGAGAAAAACAGCAATTTTTCATCCTTTATTAAAGGAGAAAACGGGTAGAAATCCCAGGTTAAATTGGGATAGCGCAACTGTGGCAACTAAGTCTACTGTCTTAACAACTCTCCAAGCACTTCAAGAAATGACAGAAAGATATTTAAGACCTCGTTATCCCCATTGGAAAGCTTCGGATAAAGGTTTAATTCCAATGCGTCCAGAGGAAGAAGAATTAGAAGAAGGGCTAAAGGAATTTATGCTGCTTTGGGATTATTTGGCGAATTTACCGAGTTATGAAAAATTAGAAAATGGTGGTGAAACTCCGGATCTGAGAAGATTTAGTTTTGAGAGAAAACCGGGTGAAGGTCATGTTTTATTCCGCCCAATTGGACAAATTGCTTTAGCTGAAGCTCTCGGAATTTTAATATATAAAAAAGGCTTTTCCCTGGAGGAGGTTTTTGAGAAGTTAAATAGATACGATACGGATGGTGGTTTGAGTGGGATGGAGTTTACTGACTCAATTTGGTATGGGGTTTTATATGATTTTAATCGCAAGAGAATGTCGGTGGCTGGTCGCGACTTGGCAATGAGATTATTTATCTATATATTAGGTGGAATTTCTGACAAAATAGACCGGGCAGAAATTCGCCGGGAGTTGGCAGAAGCAAGGAGAGTCGGGAATAATCAAGCGGTTGATTTTGAGGGTAAGTTTGTGGAGTTAAGAAAGGTGGGGTTGCCGGAAATTTTGACTTAAATTAAAAATATATCTTTGAGCGTAAATATATTTATTTGAACAATGATTTTATCTATGGCACTCCCAAATAATTTGGGAGAAATTTTAGTGTGTTTATAGAAGGAAATTAGAAAGAACAATGGTAGATATTGAGCCCAGCTAAAAGTACATAAATTTACGACTAGAATAGAATTGGTATATATATTTTTGTCAAAACCTATGTCTGGCTCCCACTAGATATTTATCCGAGGAATTTAGTTAAATCAAATTCTGCTTCTGGCTGAGATTTTTGATATCTGTGGGAAATTAAGACTAATAAAAGACGTTCCGAATAATCTACAGTACCCTGCATTTCCTCTAGCAATATTTCTCATCCACCATTGGCATATTCTGTAGTGGGAGGGAGAGAGAATTTTTGTGTCTTTTATATCAGCAATGGCGATACTTATGTCTGGCTCCCACTAGATATTTATCCAAGGAATTTAGTTAAATCAAATTCTGCTTCTGGCTGAGATTTTTGATATCTGTGGGAAATTAAGACTAATAAAAGTCGTTCTGAATAATCTACAGCCCCTCGGAGTTCATCTCGCAATATTTCTAATCCACCATTGGCATATTCTTCAAATATTTGGATGCGACTTTCTTCTATTTTTTCTACAGTGGGAGAGAGAATATTTGTGTCTTTTGTGTCGGCGAAGGCGATTAATTTAATCATACTTTCATAACCCCTAGACCAAAACACTTCAATACTAATAGGGCCGGGTTCTGTTTTAGAAATTTCTGTCAGTGGAACTCGTTTTTTTTTCTTGAGTGCTAAAGCTGCAGCAAATGCCATGACATCGGCATAAGTTTGAAAAGGTCCGGTTTTTCCTTCTGATTCGATTAAAGCTTTGACTAAATCTGCTTTATCTTTAGCAATTCTAATTCTGTTCATAACTGACAAATTAATTAAGTTAATTATTTCTTGATGGCTGGTTTGAAGTAGGGGATAATTTTTAGGTTGTTGTGCATAGTAATGCTATTGATTCATACCAATTTAATCGAATATTGCTACAGTCATCCCAGAGGCAACAGATCTCTTATGGGAAAGAAAAATATAAAATCAAAGAGGAAAAAAGGTTGAAATTTTATTTGACAATTTATCGGATGTATCAAATTTTTAATTGTCGGAATAAATCACAAATTAAGATGTAACTACCTTTGGGTGAATTTGGTATAAAACTTTGTGTTAACTTCAATTTTTAATTCCTCCAAATATGCTTGAGTTTACTGGTCGTGAAAAATCATCCGATCTTGAACCCCCACTGTCTCGCTCCCTCTACTATTACTATGCACCACTACCAATTTTTAAATAAGGCTTGCTGAATGAAATGACCCTGCAATTTCATTCTAGATTTTAGCAATGAATTTACTTACTGTCAGATAGGGAAAGATAAATTGTCTAAAGCTCGAAAGAACCTCTTTTCGTAAATACATAACATGGCACAGTTTAGAATGAAATAGCCCTGATGAAATTGAGACCTTGAGCCATCAGGATGAGCGAGAACTCTTAAAAATTGACCAAGTGCAATGTGCGGAGCTTTCATACTATCAAAACTAATCCAATTTTTTAAGATAAATGAGTCAAGTAATGGGGTTAAAGTAATGATAAAATTGTTCCCTACCCTTACCATAAAGCTTTTTCAGCAGACCCTAAATAACATCAAATATTACATAAATTTGTGGTCAAAACTACCCCTAGATAAATTACATTATTTAAGCATCATAAATATAAGCATCTGCTTCAATTTCTACTAAAATTTCTGGAGATACTAAACCACTTACTTCTACCATTGTAGTAGCTGGTCTAGTTTCACTAAAAAATTCTCTATATGCTTTACCTATTTGTTCCCATTCATCAATATTTGTCACATAAATTCTGGTTCTCACGACATCTTTTAACCCTGCTCCAGCTAGCTGCAAAGCTGCTTCAATATTCCGGATAATTTGTAGAGTTTGTTCGTAAGTATTTGCACTAATAATTTTTCCGGTTTTATCGGTGGCAGTGGTACCTGAAACATGAACAAAATTACCCACACGAATTGGAGGGGAATAACCTACAGTTGCTTCCCAATGTGTGTTAGTTGATATGTTTTTTCTGGGGACTTTTAATAATTCCTGTTTAGTAGTATTTGATTCTGTCCACAACAACATAATTTGATTGTCAAAATCTCCTTTGGTTGCCCGCTTTTTGTCTTGTTCTAATCCGACTTGATGATGAGAAATGTCATAACTTTTGAGTAAGGCATCTACTACTTCTAATAAGTCTGCTATTTCTATTGCTAAATCAGCGTCACTTGCTGTGGCTGCTTCTTGGGCTTCTTCGATGAGTTTTTGTCGTAATGCTTGGCGATATTCTGTTTCTGAAAGAGTGACAGTTTCGCATTCTAGACCACTTTTACGAATAATTTCGGGGATGCGATCGCGTACTAATTTATTATATTCTTGACGCATGAAAATCCTGTTGGCTGTTGACACTATCTATGATAACATTACTGAAATTATTCTATTCTAGTAAACCATGACTAAAAATATCAGAAAATACCTGCCAAATTTAGGGATAATTTTATCTGTTATTCTCCTAAATTTAACCCTTAATTCATGTGCTATAAAGACTGATAAGGTTGCTAGTTCAGATGAAGTTTATCAATATAGAACTATCCATAATCCTGAAGGTATTGGAAAGTTTTATCTGGGTCGCGAAATAGCTAAAGTAATGGGGCATGAAGGTGCAGGATGGTTAGAAAGACCTAGCAGAAGCTATCAAGAAAAACCGCAAAATGCTCTTGATGCTCTGGAGTTAAAACCTACGGATTTTGTGGCAGATATTGGTGCTGGTACTGGCTATTTTAGTTTTAAAATGAGTCCTTTACTTCCGGAAGGAAAGGTACTGGCGGTAGATATAGAGCCGGAGATGTTAGAGTTAATAAATTTTGTGATAAATCAGGAAAATATTACTAATATTGAGACAATTTTAGGGAAAGTAGATAATCCTAAGTTACCTCTATCTAGTGTTGATATTGCTTTGTTAGTTGATGCTTATCACGAGTTTGAATATCCGCAAGAAATGATGTTAGGAATAGTTGAGGCATTGAAACCTGGTGGAAGAGTAGTTTTATTGGAATATCGGGGTGAAAATCCGATGATTATGATTAAAGGCTTACATAAGATGACTGAGAAACAGGTAAAAAAGAAATGGATGCTGTGGGTTTAGTTTGGCAAGATACGAAGGAATTTTTACCACAACAGCATTTCTTGGTTTTTAAAAAGCCTGAATTTTAGGCGTGAAATTGCAGTTAAAAATAATCACCAAAATTTATCATTCTGGGAGAATGCAGAATTGATAAAAACACAAATTTTTCATCTCCCTCTTCTCACTCTTACCATTGGCTAAAATCTTGTTTTCTTTTCCTAGTCAGACCAATCTTTAGACTTTAATTTAGTAGTTGGTATTTTTAGGCGTGAGGTGTTAGGTGGTAGGTAGCCCTCGAAAATACTAATCGCAATCAAGTTTTAATTGAATTGCTCTATGATATTTACACTCTCCTGCTTTTCCCTTTCTTTTCCTAGTCAGACCAATCTACAGACCATTTTTTTTGCTTTAATTTAGTAGTTGGTATGTTATTATGGGCAGTCTGTCTTTGAAGATTTATTGCTTGAGCAATCCAACTTCTAACCATACTTAAACTGGGTAAGGGTTGCACCAGTTGTTTTTGACGATTAATTTTCATCATCTGAGATTGTAGTGTTTCGGGAAACCGATTCTTTAACTCAGCAATTGTATGTATTCCCAAGGCTGCTAATAGAGGAAAATATTCACTATTTAGACCTGTGATTTGTAATAAATCTGCGAAATTAACCCACTGAATAATCAGGTTTTTTTCGATGCCAGTAGTTTGTTGTAATTCTTCTATTCCTGCGAGAGACGAACATTTTTTCAATAGTCTTTCAATATTAGTAATACCTACTCCTATTAACTTATCAGCGTAAACAGAATCAATACCTTCAATATCTTGAATATTATTGCTCATCATTATCTCCTAGTTGGCGATCGCCTCAGTATTGCGAAGCAAGAGCGCGCCGAGCGGCCTAACATTATATTATTAACTACAATCATATTCTACTTCCTACCAGTTCACTCTATTTTATTCAAATTTCTTCACTGTCAAACCATCAAAACTCGGTTTCTTTAAAAACAGATAATTTATCAGTATATCACTAATAAAATAATTCTTTAAAGCCCCAATGTTAACATAAATACAGCAAAAAATTTATAAAATGCGCTCGATAAAGCATTATTAATAAATCTCTCACTATAGCGTTTCTCACCCTTTGTGAGGTACAGTTATCTTTTTTATTCCTTATTCCCTATTCCCTGTTGCCTGTTCCCTGTTGCCTAAAATCTAGAATTTTGTACCTCACGCTTTTTGAGAATTGCTATATCACAGTTAGTAGTTTTAGATTCACCGTGAAATTAATAATTAATATCAATTTGATAAAATATTGCTAAAGTCACGGCACTCTTAAATAGGTACACAAAATTAATTTTTCATTTATAAATGCGAAAATCCTTGCACCGCAAAGATTACCAACTATCGCTGTATGCAAATATGTTTCTGTAGGCACTTAACAGGAAACAGGGAAAGATAAATATATGAGAAAAGAGGAAAAAAATTGGATTTGCACGATTTATGCGGTCTATAAAGTATTAAACTGTAGGCATAAACTACAGATTAATATTTAATACCAATTAGATAAAATCATGTGACAAATAACTAATATCATTTGGAATTCGGGAAACTCTTCGCGTGGAGGAATTCGGAGTGAGGAGCCACCTTTGATTTACTTACTACTTAAAACGTACTACCTACTTGTAGCAATTTTTTTTCTAAATGGTATAACTACTTTTGGAAATTTGATATAATTTTAACAGAAAAACCCGCTTATACTAAATCCCGACCGCCACCCTACGTTCGCGACTTCGGTTTTACTACTTATATTAAAGGCAATAGGTGTGGGGTAACTAAGTATAGGATAAAAACAGCAATAATAGACTAAACAGTAGGGATTATTATTAAAAACTAGACTGAGTTTTACTAATTATTTAATAACTGAAGTTTTGAGTAAGTATAGCATTCTTGTTTTTTGAATTGATATTATACCAATTTGATCGAATCACAAGTAATAGGAGTAGGGGAAATTTATAAAATTCCTCTACTTTGGTCTTCGTGACTCAATAATTAAAAACCATCATAATAATCTACCTCTAGCACTTCTGTATATTCAAACTCATTCGGGCTACGTTTTACCAAAGCATAAACTTCTCCACCCAACTCAATAGCATCCTCCTGACAATCAAGTTTCGGAGAATTATAAGAAAGCACATATTCCCTACCAATATAATCAGCCATTTCCTCTGCAACTTCACCCCGCCATTGAGTCTTAGTTACTAACACAACTAATTGATTTGCTAACTGAGGAATTATCTTAGCAATTTGCCGCCGATAAATCTCATCTAAACTGCCAAAAGGAGAATCCATTACTATTGGAAAAGTGCTACTATCAGGCCCCATTAAAGTATTCTTTTGACTCCATGTTCTTACCTCATCAATAATACTACCAATAAATGCCAAACTGAGAATTTGATTCTCTCCTGTAGAGGCAGCAACCAAAACATCTTCCCCACTCGTATTTTCCACTAAAGTTAACTCATAATTTTCACTCAACCTAGGAATATAAGGAGTAAAAGAAATTTCAGCAAATAACTGTTGTACCCGCTTTTCCAAAGAAGCTCGAAATTGTTTTTCTAGTCGCGCTCGCACCTCAATCAATCTCTCAATTGCATCTTGAGTTGCAGCAATTCTTCTTTGAGCTAAAACTTGTTTTAACTCATTCATTTCTTGCTTTTCAATTTGCCTATCTAAACCATTAATTTCCTGAGATAAATTTTTCAATTGCAACGAATTTGAACCTGTTTCCCGATTAAAATCTCTGACCTTATTTTCAATTTCATCTAATCGTTTCTGCAACTGCTGAATATCCTCATCTGGATAACTCCGTAACTTTTTATTCACTGCTTCCAATTCATTTTCGACCCGTGAAAGTTGATAACGCAATTGTTCTATATTCACCTGTTGTGTATCAACTTCTTGCCAAAACTCTACCACCTGTTTATCAATTTCATCCATTTGCACAATCATTCTAATTGCTGTTTCTTCAATATCAGCAAATCCTGCTTTATCCATCCAACTTTCTACCAATTTTCTACCTGGAGAATCTGTAATTAATTCAGCTCCACAAATACAACGCTGTGTTTCTAATAACTGTTGAACAAACTGCTGTTTTATCCCTGTCGGTAACTCACCCTTTTCCCGTAAATTACCAAAAACTTCTCGAAATTCTACGATAGCTTCTGATAAAAAAACCATATAACCACGAGTTGAGATAAAGCGTTTTAATCCCTGATTAGCTTGCCCTATTTGTTTTTTCATTGATAATATCTGCTCTTGAAATAATTCTCGTTGTTGTGGCAATCTTTCTGAACCTTTGAATTCTAATAAACGACTAGTAATTTCTTTTTTCAAATCTCCGTGATGTTGCAATTCTTGATCTATTTCTTTTTGCCGTTTTGATAAAAATTTGATTTCTTTTTCTATTTTATTTTTTTCTTTCAATACCTTTTGAGTTAGGGGATTCCCAATTAATCTCAAATCTGTTTCCAGAGATTTTTTCGCCTCTTGTAAATGCCTAACTGAACGATTTAATACCTCTATTCCCAATAACTCTTTAGTAGCTTCAGCAATTTCACTTTTCCGCTCTTCCCTCACAATATACTCAATTCTTTCCCCATCAAAAAAGAAATACCGATGCAAACTTTCTGGCAATATCCTACCAATAATATCATTAGGATGTTCTGGTGGAGGAGACCAACGCCCGTCATCTCCAGCTACCTGCATATATAACTCACTTTTACCATGTTCAATTTGACTATCTTCATTTCTATAAGCTCGAGCTAAACGCTTGGCTTGATAGCGTTTATTATCATGTTCAAATACAATTTCTACCCAACAAGCTATAGGTTTACCAAGTTTTGCTTCAGTAATTGCCCGCTTATTCACCAGTTGAGTTTCGGACATAAAGGCAGCACTAAATTTGTCATAAAGTACCCAAGTAAAAGCATTCATAATCGTAGTTTTACCAGCACCATTATTACCATGAATAATTGTGGTATTGTGTTTACCAGATGCCACAATTATTTCTGGAGTTTTTCCATAAAACTGGCGAAAATTACACAATATGATTGAGATTAATTTCATTGCACCACTTCCTTAATAATTTTCAAAATATCATCATTAATCCGAGGAGTTTTTTTATAAAGTCTGTCTTTTTCTATTTGTAATACTCGCCCAATAATCTGCTTAACTTCTGGTGGAGCGCTGGTAATTGGTGCTTGAATATCATTCAGTTTTGTTTGTGTTTTAGCATCATATTTGGAATGCTTTTCTGAAAAAATAGTTGATATTGTCTTTATATAATTGTCTGAGTATTTTAAAGTCATTTTTATTTAAGTAAGAAGGAGTCAGAAGTTCAGATGAATGCGGGAGATGGGTTTTAAAATCCATGAGGCAAGGCAGCGATAAATTTATTTTACCGTGGGATGTTGTTTTTTTATATTGCCTGTATCCTCAAAAGTTTACTCCTTTTATTCATAAATAAATATAGTAAGTACCTGGGAAGGCATTAATTTAACATTTGATATAAGTAGGGAACAAAAAATATACTTGAGTAATAGATATAGCTGTTCTCATATTAATGGAATACAATATTTTTTTGTAGTTAAGGTGTTTCCTGTTCCCTAAAATCCAAAACGTGTTTAGCTCATCTATTTGAGAACTGGTATATACAAATAATTTTGCTCATCTAGTTAGAGTACATTTGTCAAATAAATCTTAAAATCATCTCTAAGCTCAAAATATGGAATTGAAAAGGGTAAAGATTAGTCCGACATACCTCACTAGAAACCAATAATACTGGTAAGTAAGACTTAATATTTTATTGACAAACAATCTACTTAACCTTATCAGAAAATATAAAATGAATTTTGCATGACTACTTAATAATACAGTTTAACAAAATCAATAAATTTTGCCTCTCCTAGACTAGTGGTCTGTCAAAGCAATTATAACGGATGTTCAAGAAGTCAGAAATCAGAAGTGTGTTTGCTCCGCATTCCGCACCGAAAGTCAGAAGTTAAAATTTAGTGGCAGATTGTTACTCACCACTAATTTTCAACCGCTAAAATGAAATTTATAGCGGGGGTCTTAAACCCTATTTCTCCGTCTATAAATAGAGATTTTATTACCGAAAATTATCACGCTCAAAAACTTCTGACTTGTGAGTTCCTATTTCTGACTTTCCGTGCCTCCTGCGGAGGAGCTACGCTAATGTCATGCTGCACAAACGAGCGCAGCGATAAACTCTCAATCAAAATGTTTGAGACGTTTTAAAATTTTGAAATACCCCTCATTTTTATCTTCACAAAACACGAGCTATGATAACTTAGTTAGCTAATAATGTCTCTAACTCTTATCTACCTTAGATGGTGTAACCCGAAAACTAGATTATTTTCAAAACTAACTGTATTTTTATCATCTTGTCAGCATTTTCATGCCAAGTTTTTCCAGGTTATTTTTGATTATTCTGTCATAACTACTCACCGAAAAGCCTAAATTTTTCCACTTCAAATATCTAACAGTCCGTATCTTTTTTGAATATTTAATAATTTTATCCTAGCTTCCCCAGAATTGTCTGCTAAATCAGCAAACTCTAAGAAGCGTTTTAACTCCTTTCTGAGCAAATTTCGTTCTACTTCTAAAGTATTTCTTCCCAAGTCTGGAGGCAAGACAACCATATCAAATAAAGTTGCCCTTTCCTTGCTTGGATGAGGACGTAAAATTCTGCCTCTTCTCTGAATAAATTGTCGGGGATTTTGACTACTTGCTAAAATAACTGCATTTTTAATTGCTGGTATATCTACCCCTTCATCTAAACATCTAATTGCCACCAAACCCTGCAATTCACCACTTTCAAATTGTTGCTTTAATTTCTCTCTTTTTTTAATCGAAGTTTTCGCAGTATAAGTATTAACTCGATAACCTAATTCTGAACCTAACATTTTCACCACTGCTTCCATCTGTGGTAAATATGAAATATCTTCAGTTTCTACCGAACCATCACCACAATAAAATAAGGTATGAGTTGTTTGTAAACGGTCTGCCATTAATGTCCGTAATGCTTTTAATTTATTGGCTGCTCCACCAATTAAACGAGAACGCTGCATTAATAAAACGGTTAAATCTTCCTTTTCTATTTCCACATTATCTTTTTCAGATAATAATAACGCCCAGCCAATTTTAGAAGTTAATTTAGCATAAGCCCGACTTTCAGCTTCAGTCAATTCTACTAACACTGGATAATAAAGATAACGAGCTAAAGCACCTTGTATAATCGCATCAGCTAAAGTTAATTCTGGCTGCAATACTTGACCAAAATAATCTAAAATTGCTGTAGTTCCTTGGTCATCAAAATATCTTTCCGGTGTAGCAGATAACGCAAGTCTTAAGCCAATATTTCTTGGTAAACTTTCCTCTAATTTTGGAGAGCCTAAATGATGCGCTTCATCCCCAATAATGAGAGTTTTTTCAGGAAAATATTTAATCTGAGATTGGAGACTATCTGAAATAAAAGTAGAGTTTGTAGTAATAACAGTGACAAATTTTTGATTAGCAGAATGAATGTTATAAAGTGCCGTAGAAAGTTGATTATGCCAGGTATGTACATTCTCAAAAGCTAGAATTGGTTGGAGGGTAAACTTTTCACATTCTCTGCCCCATTGAGTTACTAAATGACGATAAGGACAAACCACAATTAATGCTTGTAAGCCAATTTTTTGATAAAGTTGAGTAGCGATCGCCAAGGCAGTTATTGTTTTTCCACTACCTGTTGCCATCTTCAAAATTCCCCTACCTTTATTTGTAAACCAATTATTAATAGCTTGCTCTTGATACGGTCGGAGTTTAAGATTAGATGGCATTCTCGGACAGCAAAAATTTACTACTAATTTATTCATTTATACTAATTTTTAGATACACCAATTTTCCAGAAATAAATTTATTATTATATATAGCAATTTTCAAAAAGCGTGAGGTACAAAATTTTAGGTTTTAGGCAACAGCTCATCTGGCAACAGGAATAAAAAAGATAACTGTACTTCATTAACCTGAGAAACGCTATAGTTATCAGTAGTTAGCTTTCAACTTAAATCAAAGCTATTACTTGTAATGTACTAGAATTTAATAGCTGTGATAACGATTTTTTGTAGTGCCATACTAGACGAAAATTTTTCATCAGTATCTGTAAATGGATAAACAGTAAAAATTAATGACTAAAACCAGACTATTTGTCAGATTAATTTCTGGAA
>JBARXI010000528.1:0-3228 GCA_049647275.1 Microcoleaceae cyanobacterium | reverse complement strand
CAAAACAATTGTCGGTCTCAACCGATTTTGCGACTGATTTTTGTTTCCGTGTGAGTTCCAGAATTCTGCAATATTTCCTGCCATTGTTTCCTCGATTAGTGTTAAAATTTAGTATTAAAATAAAGTTAGATCGAATTTTGCTAGTAATATCAAATCAGGTAGCATCGGTATTATTCAGTATTAAAGATAAGAGTCTATTTTGTAGGGGCGCCATTCGCAGCTTTGCGTCAGCAAATGGCCATTCGCCCTTACCCATTGTATGAAGATCGAAGGAATTATATTACTCCGATTTATCGGGAACCGTAGCCAACGGATTTGATATAAGATTTAGACTTAGTTCCAGTTATTCTTTCATGTTTTTAGGTTGTATAATATAATTTAAAATAAAGACTTTTCGATAAGTTGAGGGAAATTATTTACTCAAGAGGAAGGATGATTGTAAATTTAGTTCCTTCCCCAGGGGTTGAGGTAACATAAATATTTCCTCCATGTTTCTGTTCGATAATTTGACGAGCGATCGCTAATCCTAAACCCGTCCCTTTGCCCACATCTTTAGTTGTAAATAAATGCTCAAATATCTTAGCCTTAACTTCCTCATTCATGCCGTGACCGTTATCACAAATAGTAATTTTTACTTTTTCATTTTCTACTGAAGTTGTAATTGTAATTTGGTTATTATTCGCCTCAATTTCTGCAAAACTTAAACCTGTATTTGATTCATCCAAAGCATCAATAGCATTAGCAATAATATTCATAAATACCTGATTTAATTGACCGGGAAAACAATCAATTTTTGGTAAATCTGCATAATTTGTCATTACTTCAATAGCAGGACGATGTTCATTTGCTTTGAGGCGATGTTTGAGAATTAAAATTGTACTATCAATGCCTTCATGGATATTAAAAGGTACTTTATAATCTTTATCTGCACGAGAAAAAGTACGCAGAGAAGTGCTAATATTTTTTAATCTGTTGCACGCTATAGTCATCGAATCAATTATTTTAGGTAAGTCTTCTAAACTAAAATCTAAATCAATTTCTTCTGCATGGTCAAGAATTTCATCACTCTTGTTGGTCAAACTTTCTTGATATAGTTGTAAATGTTCAATAATATCTGCAATAGTAGGTTTAACTTGTTCGAGACTAACAGAAATAAAGCTTAAAGGATTATTCATTTCATGACCGACTCCTGACACTAAATTACCCAGAGCTGACATTTTTTCACTCTGGATCATCTGTAATTGAGCTTGTTTTAATTCTTCTAATGCTGTTTCTAATTCTTGGGATTTTTGCTGTAAGGCAAGTTCTACTTTTTTACGCTCAGTAATATCTCGCATCACAACAACCGCACCGACTTTTTTGCCCCAAGGATCGAAGATTGCTTGCCCACTTGCTAACAAAATTCTTTTAGCACCCTGCTTCGGCACAATTACCATTTCTGAATTTTCGACTATTTTTCCTTGCAAGGCACGAAACAGAGGAATTTCTGTAGTTGACAGGAGCGTGTGACCATCAGGTTGATAGAGATCGAAGTGTTCTGCCCATTCTTCTGGCGGTAATGCTTCTACTGGTAAGCCATGAAAATCACAAGTTGCTTGATTAAATAAAACCAATTTACCAGTAGCATCACAGACAACAATTCCATCTGTAATATTGTCAATAATTGCATTTAAAAATTCTCGCTCTTTAGCTAGAGATGCTTCAGCTTTTTGACGTTCTCTCAATGCGACTTGTTGTTCGGTAATATCTCGGATAATTGTTAATCCATGCAATTTTCCTTTATACATAAAAGGTACTGCTTTGACTTCAACATCAAAAAAACTGCCATCCTTACGTTTACTAATTGCCTGAGTATAAAATTCTTGCCCTGCTCTTAAGGCTGTTAAATAGTTACTGAAGAGATGAATATAATCTGGGTGTATAAAATCTGCTGGTGTTGCCTGCAACCATTCTTCTCGATCGTAACCGTGCATCTGATAAATAGTTGGATTAGCCTCCACCAACTTTCCTGTTTCTAAATCACAGATTGATAACCCATCATTAACACTTTCAAATATACTGCGATATTCTTCTTCTTTTTGAGCAATTTGCCGATTTTTTTCTTGTTGTTGAGCGTAGAGTTGAGCATTTTCTAAAGATATTGCTGCTTGAGCAGAAAGTAAGTTAATTACTTGCAAACGTTCAGATGTAAATACCCCTGGAATTAAGTCATTTTCTAAGTATAAAATACCTAGTAATTTTCCTTGATTAATTATAGGAATAGAAAGCACGCTTTGGGGTTGATGTTTGAGCATATATTCCCCAATTAAACCGGGAATATTTGTTTGACAATTATTGATGACAACTGTTTGTTTGGTGTTTTTAACATAATGGATAATTTGTAAGGGAATATCTGGAGAATTCTCTAATAATTGTGGAGCGAGAGTTGTTTGTATTTCCTGTTGAGAAATCAAAGAAACTGCTTTGACTTGCCAAGTATTATCTTGAGGCAGGATCAGTACAGCTTTTTTTGCACCAGAATTTTCGATGATAATACGAGTCAAACTAACAATGAGTTGGTCTAATTCCAGAGAAGAGGAAAGAGCTTGAGCAGCTTTCAGTACAGAAGTAAAATCCAGAACATTGGAAATATTAGTGCTGCTAGTGCCATTGGTATAAGTAGATGATAACATTCCACCCCAGCCAATAGTTTCTCTTGGGTTGAGCTGGAGACGTTGTTTTTGCTGGATGGGTTGGAGTAATTGCGGGTAAAGTTTTTCTAGGTCATCAGTTTTGGCTTTTGCTCCCCAGCGGGCATAACAATAATATGCTTCTTGCATATATGCAAGGGCGACTTTTTCTTTACCCCAGTTGAGATAAAACTTAGCAGCTAGCTCGTTAGCGAGGGCTTCTTCTTGGATGTAACCATTTTCTTTGGCTCCAGCTATGGCTTTGTCGTATAACTCTATTGCTTCTAATTTTTCTCCCTTAACTCGGCAAATTTCTGCTGCAACTAAATCAACCTTATGTTGATGATTCATCGGAGCGTAGTTTGCCCATTGTTGTTGCAGTTGAGTTTGGTTTTTCTCTACTTGCTCTAATACCTTTCCCTGTGATTCTATATTCAAAGTAGCTATGGCGGTCAAAGAATCATAGAAATAAAATACAGGTTCCCCAACTGTGCCAGCAGCAGCAATTAAATAGCGCCTGACTTCAATGGCATTGTTTTGAGCAGATTCTATTTCCCCA
>JBARXI010000527.1:0-16136 GCA_049647275.1 Microcoleaceae cyanobacterium | reverse complement strand
ACTAGAAAAGTAAGCAGAAAGCTTAGGGTTAAACTTAAGCCGACTGTGTAGGGGCACAATGAAATTGTCCCCAAAGAATAAATATATCTTTGGTCAGCTAAGAACAGACGAAGCAACATGGATTTATCGGTGTTGCGTAGTATCAACTTAGAATCCCCGTGACTTAAGTCCGGGGAGTAGTCAATTGTTTTCGTTTTCCTTCTTGCTCCGTCCTTACTCTGAGGAAATCTCAGAGCGGGCGGTGCGCTTTTTTCGTCCATTTTTTTCTTCTTACGACTCGTAAACTGAAACCATTTTCATCCCAAAACCATACCTGTAAACATTCTGGTTGTTTTTTAGCTATTTTAAAATATTCTGTTAATTTTTTTTTAAAAGCTTTCCTTTTTTTCCAGTTTTGTCGCTCTTCAAGGCTGTATTTAGCCCAGATGTAGACGTACTTTTTTTGCTTTAAAATTCTCCTTATTTGAGAACTACTCAAGAAGTGCTGGGTAGAAATGGCAACTATACCCAGAAAGCAACCCTGGGAGGAAAATTGCCAACGCCTTTAGATATTATGGTAGAAGATGTGATGGTTCCACAAGATATAGATTACCAGGCGATCGCCTGGTAATCTATAATTGTGGAGCTTATGGGTTTAATCATAGTTTAACTAATTTTGCCCTACACAATTATCCAGCAGAAGTGGCCTATCAAGATGGAAAGATGGACTTAATCCGCTGCTGCGGTCAAGTGGAGGACTTCTTTATTAACCAAAAGTCCTTTCCATCCAATGTACGGGAGGCAGATATCCCTGCTTCTAATTTTAATTGAGATAGAATGGAGCGAGAAATTATCTAATGAAGATCGGATATGTTAAACCCAATTTTCCTGGAGAAAAAAGGGTTGGACTCTTGCCAAAACACCTGGAATACTGTAGTAAAGAGGACGAACGCAGATTTGAAAAGGGGTATGGAGCTAGCCTGGGAATTGCCGATCTCGATTATAGTGGCGCTGGAGGGTACGAGCGGGAAAGTCTGTTCGAGTGGGCCGATGTAATCTACTGCATTAAAGTTCCTCAGCCCTTAGACTATGACAGCTTTAGAGAGGGTCAAGGCTTGGTGGGGTGGATTCATCCCTTTGGATCGGGGGAGCATTTTAGGGAAAACTGTGCTGCTGCCAAAAATCTCAGGCTTTTTGACGTAACCAACTGCATTTCCCTGCGCTACCACAATGGCGGCGTTCAAACTTTAAACATTCCTAGGGATATAACGAGAAAGAACAGCATCTTGGCTGGATATGCTTCCACCATGCACGGGATTATGCTCCGAGGTGGAGTCTCTCAAGGCGAACTGGTCGTAGTGTTTGGCTCTGGGAATGTCGCGTTGGGTGCGTTGAAATATTTAGCCAGTCTAGGGATAGAGCCATTGCTCCGCCGCCGAAGCAATGTTTTATTACTACAGGCAGAATTTGAGACGTATGACATTTTTATTAATACAGTAGAAATTGCCAGGGGTGACGCGCCAATTGTGACTGATGAGATGCTAACTTCCATGAAGCCCGGAGGATGGATTATCGATGCAGCTGCAGATACAGGAAGAGCAATCCAAGGAACTCGCGCAACTAAAATAGATAGTCCGATCTATAAAGACGATCGAAAACTTACATATTATGTGGTTGATAACTCTCCTTCACTTCTCTATCGAGAAAGCAGCGAAGTAGTAAGTTTTGGGTATGCCAAGTATTTTTGGGCTAAACTCATGAGTTATTGGTATAGTGACTACTGCGTTATTGCTTGACCGCGCTAATCTTTCTAAATCCCAAGGTTTGGCAACCCCTACACCTAATTGCAGATTTAAAATTTTTAACTGGCCTGTACAAACATACAAAACAGATATGCATAAAGTAGATTTTCAGATTCAACTAGCAGAAAGCGAGCCTCCTACGGAGGAGCTTCGCGAACGCTATTTACCCATTCATGAAGAATACTTTTGGCTGAACCAAAATGGAACGAAACGCAAGCTGAGATTGCACGACTATGCTGAGGTATACCGAATTCCCTATCTGTACGAGCATCTGATGGAAAAGTTGCACTGTCAGTCTTATACCTTGCTGCCTTCTTTACTGATCGAACAATTTACCCAAGTTGGTGGCAAGGTTGAAGATATGGTGGTGCTAGATATTGGTGCGGGAAGTGGTATGGTCTGTAAAACTCTAAGGGTTCTCGGAGTCAAGTCAGTTACGGGGATAGACATATTACCAGAAGCAGCGATCGCGGCAGAGCGGCAATATCCAGGGGTTTACGAGAATTATTACGTTGAAGATCTAACGGATTTAAGCAAATCGACCCTGCTCAAGTTAAATCCTCGGCGATTTAACTGTCTAGTTTGTTGTTCAGCTCTCAGTCAAGGGCATGTTCCCGCCGACGCTTTGAGTATAGCGCTTAATGCGATCGCTCCCAATGGATGGATTGCTTTCAATATGCCTAAATATATTTGGGATAATCAAGGTGCAGGGGGATTGGTTCAGCTACATCCTTGGGTAGCCGAAACAGATGTTTTGGATATTCTTGCGACTCATTATTACCAGCACCGAATCTATATGGATGGACGCTCCCTAGAGTATGTAGCTATTATTGGTCGCAAGAGGAATTAGCATGAAGTTTCAACAGTTTATGGAGCAAGGCTACTTAATCTTAAAACAAGATTCTTTGAAAGCACTCGTGGAGCCAAGTGAATTAGAGATATTTCATCACAATATTCTTTCCTTTCGCTCGGCAATGCGAAGTTTTTTTGAGAAACCAGAGCGAGAGAGGCAATTGTTTGAATCTGGCGATTATGTTTTTCGGAGTACGGGATATCGGGCTACTGGCCTCAAGGAGCCTACAAAGATGTATATGAGGATAAAAAATTTCCTACTGAATACTTCTATTCTCAAAACTTATATTCAGCTAACAGAAATAGCTTTCTCATACCTGAGAATAACTTGAATTTAGAAAGCCTAGTCGAAGTTGGAAAATTGCCTCACAACCAAGGATATGATATTGCGCAGTTTATTGACCATCATGTAATTTTTCCTCTGGTTGAAGAGTTGAGAAGTTACTTACAATTCCATTCAGTTCTTGACTATATTTTCGACATCACATCCGTGTTTTATAGGGAAAAAGCGATACTAAATATGCATCGGGATAAGGCCTTTATCCAAAGCATTGTAGGACCTGCCTCAGGTTTGATGATCCAGCCCAATGGTACTCCTAAACCTCAATCGGTGACGCTTGATATCGGGGAAATGCTCCTCTACACTGGTTTTCAGTTTCAGGAATATTTCAAAGGGTTCGATACTCTTGTTAAGATCGATCCTCTTCCTCACGGAGTAATATCTGATGAAGACAGGCGTATGAGTATTGTCGTAGACATTATTGTGCAATCTTAGTTACTCATTTTAGGCAAGTAGGTAATGAGCAAGATAAATTTAAGAGAAATAAACGAAAACTCAAAGCGTTTGGTCTTAATTTTAAATGACTATAAACTGCTTTATGCTCCTATACCCAAAGTTGCTTGTACAAAATTAAGGACACTGTTGATTTTGCTTAATCGCGGTTATGAAGATTCGGAGTTGTCTGAATTTATACAAAAAGCTCAAGCTTCCTTTTTTCATTGGGAGTTTGGAATTTCTGATAATCATCAAATTACTTATTCAGAACTACACCAATTATTCAAAGATCCCAATTATTTTAAGTTTGCTTTTGTTAGAAATCCCTATAAAAGACTAGAATCAATGTATCATTACAGAATAAAAAATCCAGCTGGTCAAATTGATTTATTTCCTCAAGAATATGCCGCTTGTTTACAACAGTATTCGATTGATTTTGTCAAAAAAATTAAAGCGCAAATAATTTGGGATGCACCTGTCCTTATTAAAAATGGTTATAGCAAAATCAATACTCAAGTTAAGTTATTATTTTTGTTGTTTAGTGAATTAAATTCTTTATTAGAAATAAAAAATACAATAATTTTTAATGTTCAAACGCAAAAAAAACATAACTATAATCTATTATTTCAATAAATAATAGAAGATTACAAGGAATTTTATGGTCGGGAAAGCTCTGATAGTATTTACGAGCAAATTTCTAGAAAAATCCAATCTTCTTTAAGATATCCTAAGCTTGAAGATATAAATTTAGAGCAAAACCCTATATCTTTTGAAGAATTTATTGATTTTATCTGCGAACAATATGTTAAATGTATGGATCGACATTGGATGCCGCAAAATTTATTATTAAATTATGATTCAAACAAGTATGACTTTATTGGTCGCCTTGAAAATTTTGAAGAAGATATACATTATTTATTTAAGAAAATCCAAGCTCCAAAATATATTTATCAATATATCGGAGGCAAAGAAAACAGTTCTCAAAAAACAGGTTATACAAGCCTTTGGACTGATGAGCTAGCTGAAAAAGTTTATGAAAAATACAAGGCAGATTTTGAAGCATTTGGTTATGACAAAATGTCTTATAAAAAGTGATTTAAAACAAGAATAAGGAAAAGCCAAAATGAGTGTTGAATTAAATTACACTAACCTAGTTCGTCCAGCAAATCCTTTTGTTGAATTTCCTAAAGATGCGCTGGAATCTTCAATACCCGAGCGATTTTCCGAACAAGTTAGGAAATATCCCGATCGCATTGCCGTCCAAACTAAAAATGACTCTTGGAATTATCGAACTTTAGATCATAAAGCTAAGGCGATCGCTCAAGAGATTTTTGCTCGGTACAGCAGAACTTCAGAAATAGTTGCCTTGCTGTTAGAACACGATGGGAGTATTGTGGCAAGTATTTTGGGAATTCTTAAAGCAGGCAAAGCCTATGTTTGTCTCGATCCATCTTACCCTCAGAGTAGGTTGAGATACATTCTAGAAGATTCCCAAGCCGTTGCTTTAGTCACGAACAATAAAAATTGGGCATTAGCTGAAGAATTAACTCACGAAAACCTCGCAGCAATTAACCTAGATATAATTGAAGAAAACAAGTATAAAAATCCGGTCACACTATCTATTTCGCCAGATACAATTGCCTCTCTGGTATACACTTCTGGTTCTACCGGACAGCCGAAAGCAGTCGTTCATATCCATCGTAATCTACTTCATTACGTTAGAACCTATACCAATAGGATGTATCTTAGTTGCGAAGATCGCATCAGCGGATTTTCTTCCTTTAGCTTTATTAGCTCAATCCTCGAGGTATTTGGAGCTTTGTTAAATGGAGGCACTTTTTGTCCGATAGACCTAAAGGAAGAAGGTTTAGCTCGTGTGGCACAAAGTTTAGCCGAACTAAAGATTACTGTTTATACATCTACACCTACAGTTTATCGACATTTGCTCGAAACCAGAGCCGCAAATCTTAAACAGCAACAGACCCCATTTCCTCAGGTGCGCTTGATTAATATTGGAGGAGAAACAGTCACCAAGAAAGATGTGCAATTGTACGAACAATATTTTGCAGATAATTGTCTATTTGTGAACTCCATAGGTTCGTCAGAATCATTGTTTTTCTTGTATTATTGCATTAATAAAGGGACGGCTCCCTCAATAACAAATGTTGTACCAGTCGGCTATCCGACTTCTGAGGAAACCGAGGTTTTCTTGCTCGATGAGGCAGGGGAACGGACAGAAAACGATGGTGAAATAGCCATTCGCACTCCTTATCTTGCCCTGGGTTATTGGCAAAAACCAGAGCTAACACAGACGGTATTTTTGCCAGACCCTGAAGGCGGGAACCGACGGATTTACCGCACGGGAGATTTGGGGCATTTGAGACCGGATGGTGTTTGGGAACACAAAGGCAGAAAAGGCTTTCAGGTTAAGATTCGTGGCTTGCGCATTGAACTCGGAGAAATCGAAGCGGTGTTAACCCAACACCCAGAAGTACCAGAAGCAGCAGTTACCGTTAGAGATGATATCTTCAATGACAAGTGCCTGGTTGCATATTGCGTTGCCAAGGAAAAACCATTAGAAATTGATTCGTTGCGCGGTTTTCTAAGGAAAGAGCTACCCGACTACATGGTGCCTAGTGCCTTTGTCTTTTTAGAGGCAATACCTGTGACTCCCAACGGCAAAGTAGATCGCCGCGCCCTCCCTGCACCAAATGTTTCTAAGCTCTCTCAAGAAGCAAGAGGAATAGCTCCCCGTACCACCACAGAGCTGCAACTGGGACAAATTTGGTCAGAGATGCTCAATATACCTGCCGTTGGAGTTCAAGACAACTTTTTTGATTTAGGCGGTAATTCCCTGTTAGCCATGCGCCTGATGGCCCGCATCGAACAACAGTTGGGAACTCATCTAGCCTTGACAACCCTCTTCACCGAAGCCACCATCGAACGTCAAGCTAGTTTACTCAGTGCTGCTCCCAATACTCAACCCTTCTCGCCTCTAGTCCCAATTCAGCCAAGGGGTTCTTTGCCACCATTTTTCTGCATTCATCCAAGAGCGGGAGGTGTTCTGTCTTATTTAACTTTAGCTCGCCAGTTAGGTGACAAACTTCCCTTTTATGGTGTGCAAGCCTTAGGAATTTATGGAGAACAGGAGCCTTTAAGTCGCATTGAGGAAATGGCTACTACTTATATAAAAGCAATACAGACGGTTCAACCCCAAGGGCGATACAAACTTGGTGGTTGGTCTTTTGGAGGTAACATCGCTTTTGAGATAGCCCGACAGTTACACTCTTTAGGACAGGAAGTAGCACTGTTGGCATTGATAGACAGCTTGAATCCTATCATTCTCAACAAGCCCAAACGAGATGATGCGATGCTGGTACGATTAGCTGCCAGACTTCTAAGCCAAGGTTGCGATGACTTAGAATCCTACCTGTTACTTAATAAAGAACTGATAATGTCAATGGATGAACTACGGCAACTGGGGTTAGATGAGCAATTAAGCTATGTCTTTAAGGAGACAAAAAGACTTCATAACTTGCCGCCAGAAATTGGGCTAGAGCATATGCACCAGCTATTTGCAGTTTTACAAGCCCATAACCATGCCATACACAGCTATGTACCCCAGCCTTACCCAGGTAAGATTACTCTCTTCTCTGCTGAGGAACACCCAGCACAATTAGCTGAAAAACAGATCCAATTCTGGAGTTCTTTAGCTACTGGTGGCATAACTATCCACAAAATTCCTGGCGAGCAGTTATCGATTATTGAAAGTGAAGCTTTAGCCAAAGAGTTACGCTCCTATCTCAGATCAAATCCAAATATATAATTGTCTTATCTGTAATGAATACCAGTCAGTCCAGTAGTGGACCGACACAGCTAAAATAGTGCAATAGGCGTAGGTTGGGTTGAGGAACGAAACCCAACACCAGTAAATCTTTGTTGGGTTTCCCTACCGCTCAACCTTTCCCTACATTTTTAAGTGTGTCAGTCCAGTAGGGTGTGTTAGCGTAGCGTAACGCACCTTTGACTCTATAGGTGGCGTAGCTGCGTAAGTCCTGTTTTTTATTCGATTTCACCAATTCACAATTTAAATGCGGAACAGCTTATCAAGTATAGAAATTCATGAATACCAGTAAATACATTGCTCAAACTGCCAAAAACTGTACATCTGTTATCGCCAATACTCCAACAGAAAAGAAAAATGCAGTCCTGTTGAAAATGGCAGAACTGTTAGATGTTCATCGTGGTGATATTCTAGCAGCCAACCAAGCTGACATAATCGCAGCTCAAAAAAACGATCTCCCACCCAACTTAGTGGCTCGCTTGCAATGGTCTGGAGCTAAAATTAATTCTCGCATTGCAGCACTTCACAAAATTGCCAACTTACCCGATCCAGTAGGACAGATATTCGAGCCGATAACCTGCTCTAACGGCATAAAAGCTTGTCGGATGCGAGTCCCTTTAGGGGTGATTTTGATGATTTACGAGGCTCGCCCTCACGTTACCATTAATGCCTGGTCATTTTGTTTGAAGTCAGGCAATGCTGTAATCTTACGGGGAGGTTCAGAAGCAAAAAACTGCAATCACAAACTGGGGGAATTGTGGCAGATGGCATTAGCTGACGTGGGTTTACCCACTGAGGCAATACAAGTAGTCAGTGGTTCTCACGAACAAATTAATGAGTTATTACAACTTGATGCTTTTATCGATCTGGTTATTCCCCGAGGCGGAACAAAACTAATTGAAACAGTCAGTATAAAATCCAAAATTCCGGTATTAAAACACTACAACGGGATTTGTCATGTCTATATTGATGAAGGAGCCGATTTAAATAGTGCCCTAGAAATTGCCTTAGATTCAAAATGCTTGATGCCCGAGGTTTGTAATGCAATGGAAACGCTATTAGTTCATCGTTCTTTTTGCGATCGCCTACCTCTAATTATCAAGGCATTTCAAGACAATGACGTACAGGTGAAAGGTTGTGCTAAGGTTCGTAATGCTGTCCCCGGAGTTGAAGCAGCCACAGAACAAGATTGGCAAACCGAGTACCTCGATCGCAAGCTATCGATCCGGGTAGTAGAAGAGGTAGAAGAGGCGATTTCCCATATTAATCAATGGGGTTCAAATCACACCGATGCGATCGTGACTGATAGCCAAAGTCGTACCGAACAATTCGTAAATCAAGTTGATTCTGCGGTGGTATTAGTAAACGCCTCTACAATGTTCTGCGACGGCGATACTTTAGGCATGGGAGCTGAAATTGGCATTGCTACAGGCAAACTCCACGCTCGCGGGCCAATGGGATTACAGGAATTAACCAGTTATAAATTTGTAGTCCGGGGTTCGGGACATATTATGGGTAACAATCTTCTGGCTGCTGTTGCAACAACAACCCCTTGAAAAGGTTTAATGAAGACTTGTTGACACTCCCCTATTAAGTCTTATATCAAGTCCGTCTAATTGCCCATAAAAACTTCTCCGTGTCTCCGTGTCTCCGTGTCTCCGCGTCGGTTCTAACTATGGGTATTCAAGCGGACATGATATTACAGCTATAACGGGGGCTTCTAAAATAAAGAAAACTGAGTCGCTATTAGCACATTTTGAGGGAATTTTTCTTGCGCTTATGCTGTCCCCCATTTGAGCTCATATATTTAGAGTCGGTGCGGCCAATTTGAACTAAACGCACCTGCCAATCCGCAACCTCTTGATAACTGAGGTGATGGGTATCTGCACAAGCGAACCAAAGTCCTCCAACTATTGTCGGATCTGTAACTTTGAGCAGATCAGAATGTTTGAAACTGAAGCCTTGTGGCGTTCCTGGGATAGGCATGATCGCTTGGGCTACTACCCCGAAATCTAAATCGGGGTTAATATTCTTGAGATCATAATATAGTTCCCAAAGTACTTCTTCTAGACGGGCTAATTCGTCACGATCGTCGTCTGGCAGTCCTAAAATCACACCATAGGTCATGGCAGGGATACCTGAACGGACAATGGCTCGCATCATCTCACAATGCTGTTGCCAGGGCAGCAGCTTGGCGTAGGCTTCGCGTCCAAACACCGGACGTTCGGCGGGAATATAAGCATGGAAGCAACCAACCTTACCATCCCAACCCCAAACAGCATTAATCAGTTCTTCATCGGGGGTGAGATCGGTATTATCAAAATTTCGTCCCCGTCCCAAAGTTGCCTTTCGCAATTCCAATCCATTCGGCCACATTACGGGCTATTCGAGATCCCGTACCCCTTGCATGATATCTAAAATCTCTTGCCGACCTTCATCGCCAAACAAGATACGACCAAGGAACTGATCGGAGGCTGACAGAACTGACTTTGCTCCCGCCTCTTTTTGAAGAGCAAACCACTTTAATGTGGTATCGGGTGACATTCGGCGATACCCTAGTTTATAGGATGGGGTCTGACAAAAATCACACTTGCGATCGCAACCGGCATCAATAAACACCGAACCCATGGGTAACAGTTCTTCTGGAAACGGACTGCGCCAGTATTCTTTTCCCAAGCATTGCTGGACGACTTCAACGGAAGGTAGGGGCCATTCTTCTGGCGATAAGGATTGCACTTTTTGGGGATATTGGCTGCCATCGGCCAGCACGACACCCGATAATGGTTCTCGGGGCTGCTTTCCCAGCAGGTGATCGAGAATGGGATAATTAGCTGCTCCTGACTTATCCTTAACGACAGCCGATGCTCCGGCTTCTAGGTAGTGATGGGGTTCGGCTAAGGAATCAGATCCACCAACAATCACAGGCTTACCGCCACTGGCTAGATGCTCGACAATCTGACAGGCAACTTGGCGCTCTTGCATATAATTCACCGTAATGCCCCAAGCATCATAGGATTGAGGGTCAATTTCGCGGAAATTCCGACCCACATAAGTTTTGGAGAGAGATGTTCCTTTCCAAGAGACTGTACCGTATTCTTCTTCGTAGTCACCATCTTTGAGGTTAACCAGTTGAGCATCGAACCCACCAGCTTGCAAGTTGGACATCAAAATCATCTTGCTGGTCATGGGGGTGTACTTGCGTGTGGCTATCCAATTGATGCCTTGGGAGTCGTATAATGCTATGGCTGGAACTTCAACCAACCCGATTTTTGCTCTTTTTTCTTTCGGTTCTGAGATCGTAGTCATAGTAACTCCTAGTTTGAGAAATAATTACGTAAACGAGCGATCGCCTTATTATGTCAGGAATTGCAACAAAGCCGTCTTCAACTATTATTAGGAATGCCAAATTTTCTACTGGGTAGGTTGCAATATAGACTGTTTTCGCAATGTCTATGGTGAGTTCCTTGGAAGAATTCATTCCTCTTATTTTACCCATCGGTCGTAATTTAAGACAATCAGGACTTACGCACAGAAACTACATCTAGTGAGGGCGATTGCCATTCGCCCCTACATATGCTATTTTCAAGATTAATTTGCGTAAGTCCTGACAATATAAAATCCTTCTTCTGTTTTAATTGGCTCACAATCTGTATCTTTAAGTTGATGATAAGAGCTGATTTATAAACTTAGCTAAAGCCCTGATATTACCTAACTATCATAAATTTAGGCAATACTCCCTAATATCTAGTATAAACCTTATATTGATATTGTAAGAAATTCAGCTTCTTGATATTTTCTTTATAAATCAGCTTTAAGAGTATTCAGCTTGTGATTTATAAATTTTTGTTAATTCTTCCGGTGCTTCTAATACAAAATCCCCTGTTGGCTTAATTCTGTATTTTTAACTTAACAGCATCGACCTCAAAATATGTTAGTATAATTATATTTGTAAAATCAGGATTTACATCGCTATTTTTAAATGGACTCTGTAGCTACATCGAAAATATACGAATATCTTCAGCAAGGACTAGATAAATCCAAATCTTTTTCTGGACAGCGGATCGGGGCTGAATTAAAGTTTCCCTTGGTGCAACAGAGTAATGGATGTGCGGTAAAGTTAGAAACTGTTAACGCCCTATGGCAGTATCTCAGCGATCGCGGTTGGAAACCCGTTGTAGACCCCATAACTCACCAGGTAGTGGGAGCAAGCAAACCAGGAGAATATAACGATACGATCGCTTCTTGCGAAACAGGGTTTTGCAAAGTGGAGTTTTCTCTCGCTCATGTTGGAGACTTACACGCCCTCGCTCTACAAATTGAAGCACTGCTAACAGAATTGATACCCTTTGCCAATGAGCATCAGGTTAGCTTTCTCGGTTGTGGTACTCATCCAGTATCTCCACCAAGTCCAGAATTGGTGATTGCCAAACAAAGAACATTGGCTTGGAATATTTTATTTCCAGAAGGAGAGATAGTTAAGGACAAGCCTCGTCCGGGACTTCATTTGTTTACGGTGAATTCTGGCTCTCACGTACACTTGAGTGTATCTTCTGCCCAAGAAGCTGTTGGAGGAACTAACATCTTTAACGGTTTTGCTGGAGCGCAAATTGCTCTGATGGCTAACTCTAGTGTCTGGCAGGGGAAAATCGATTCCGAGTATCAATGCGTGGCAGAAAAGTTTTGGGATTGGTGGATGCCAGATGAAGCAAGGGTCGGACTTCCGAGTAAGTCTTTTACAGACATAAAAGACTATGGAGATGTGATCGCTAAATTGCGACCTCTTTATGTACAAAGGAATGAAACCCCGATCTTAATAAACCACTATCCAACTTTTGCTGACTACTACGATTCTTCCCCAGCAATGGGAAAATACCTATCAGGGGAAGAAGTAGTTGTCTATCCCGAACAGAAAGATATTAAGTTGCACAACTCTTTCTACTGGTTTACCGCTCGTATCTCCCGCTACTTTACAGTCGAAAATCGATTATGGGATCAACAGCCCCCTGGTAATTTAGTTTGTCCTGCTGCTCTAAGTTTAGGTTTACTAACAGCTTTACCAGAAGCCCAGGAGGAGTTAAGTCAATTCCAATGGTCAACCCTAAAGTCAATGAGAGAAACAGCGATGAGAGAGGGGTTAGATGGAAAAGTTGAAGGTATTGCCTTAGCCGATCTGGCTGGGCGAATGTTGGAATTGGCAGTATTAGGACTAAAACGTCGCGGACTCGGTGAAGAAATGTATTTAGAGCCTTTGCAACAACGATTAGCTAGTAAGCAAAATCCAGCTATTGAAGCAAACAATATATTTAATCAAGGTGGAATAAAAGCTTTAATTTCAGCCCGCGATATTCTTGGTTATACTAAACTATAAGCAGCTAGCACAGCTAGCTAAAATTGTAAATCTTATCATTAGTTTAGGAGAATGATTAAAGCATACGCTGCCTACGAACCGACATTCCGCACTTCAAAGCGGATTAATTAGAGCGGAATCGGAAGGAAAAAGTCACCAGACAAAATCCTTTTTCGTGCCTTTTTCATAAAAATATCTTACCTGTTGCCTTCGGGAGCTGTTCCCTCACAGGAGTGCACATTCCCTCTCAGTGAGAAATGCGGTCGGCTTGACCGTGAATGCCTGTGGAAGGAGTGCTGCCGACAGTTCCGGTGGTTTGCGTAGCATTCCGTAGGAAAGCAGGAAGTAAACATTAAAATATCACTATATAACGTTTTATATCGGTTTTATGAAGCAGAAGTAAGTAGGTGGGCATAATTAAAGATCGAACAGTTGTAAGGTGGGCAATGGCTATAAGTAATTTGTATAAAAGTTTTAGCTTTCTGCACGCATTGCCCACATTATGCGTTTATTTATGCCGACCTACTTACCTTTAGTTATCCATACGGAAGTATTGGTTAAACAACCAGAAAAATACTTAAAATTTCTCTGTACAAAATTTGAATTAAATTTTTCAAAAAAAATGCTAAACTGAAACTCAAATCCTCAAGAAACAAACCTGCGATGGAAAGAAAAAACTTTATGTTCAAACTTTTATTCAAAAGTTATGAATTCAACGGGATTCCAGTATAGAGAATCAGAAAAAATACAATTGCCTAAAAATCTAGTTCGTCTTTGCGATCGATGTTTGCCTTTTTATGAAGCAGTACACTAATTTACTTGAACTTGTTTGAGTTAATGATTCCGAAGTTTTGGTAAAAAATATGAGGATTAATGTCCAAATCAATTCTGATTACTTGTGTCAGTCGGGGTCTAGGTCGCGTGATGACTGAGGCGTTTATTCAGTTAGGTCATACTGTTGTTGGTTGTTCTCTGAATGAGCAAGCGATCGCCGACCTAGAAAAACAATTTGGTGAACCCCATCATTTTACGGCTGTAGATATTGCTGACGAAATGCAGGTCAAAAGTTGGAGTCAAACAATAACCTTAAAATACGATGCTCCAGACTTAATTATTAATAATGCCGGAATAGTTCACGAGCTTGCCCCCCTTTGGGAAATTGAAGGAAAAGTCTTCGATCGCGTTATTGATACCAATATCAAAGGAGTGGCTAATATTCTCCGGTATTTTTTACCGCAAATGGTGGCTAAAAATCAAGGAGTAATTGTTAATTTTAGTGCAGGTTGGGGACGTTACACCACTGCTAACGCGGCACCTTATTGTGCTAGTAAATGGGCGATCGAGGGATTGACCAAAGCTTTAGCTCAAGAGTTACCTCCTGGCATGGCAGCCGTTTCTCTGTGGCCGGGAACCATCCATACCGATACCCTAGAAACAATTTATGGGAATGAAAAAGCTGCTAAGTATATTCAACCTCAAGATTGGGTGAAAATTGCCGTTCCTTTTCTGTTGCAAATTGGAGCAAGCGATAATGGCAAAGCCTTGGCAATTCCAACGGGATAAATAGAGTCATCATTACTAAACAAAATTATTAACAAAATATCAGCAAAATGTCAACTAACTGTCAAATTCGCTTACCCGATAGTATTGAAAATTTACCCATTAATGAAGAATATTTTTTCATTACAGAAAACGGACGAGAGCATCGCTTAAAACTCCATGATTATGCAGAAGTTTATCGCATCCCTGGACTCTATAACTACCTAGCTTTAGAGAAACTCTACTATCGATCGCCGGGAGTTATGGCTACTCTACTAACTGAAAATTTAAAAAATAGTGGTGAGTCTGTCAAAAACCTGAAACTATTAGAGTTAGGAGCGGGAAGCGGGTTATTTGGTAAAGCTATTACTGAACTAAGAGTAACATCTATTATTGGTATTGATATTGTTCCCGAAGCTGCTGAAGCGACTCGAAAAGATTTTCCGGGAGTGTATGAAAATTACTTTGTGGAAGACCTTACTCAATTATCGACATCAACTCACAATTTTCTCAGGGAGGAAAAATTTAATGGTTTTGTTTGTTGTTCTGCTTTGAGTGAGGGTCATATTCCGATCAAAGCTTTTGCCACAGGGGTTAATTTAATTAGATATCAAGGTTGGGTGTTATTCAATATTGCGAAAACTAGCTATGAATGCGAGGATAATTGTCCTGAATTCGTTCAGCTTTACCGTCAGGCAGTGGAAAAAGATTACTTAAAAATACATGGCACAAAATCCTATCTCCATCGTCGTTTTTTTAACGGTCAACCTCTGGAATATGTGGCAATTTTAGCAAAAAAGGAAGCAGATATTCCCGTAATTTAAAACATAAAATTAATTGTCGAGAACAGATGAGAAGGAATATCCAGTTCGACAACTAATTTATCAAGCTTTACAATTTATAGAAACAGGTTTTTGCAATAGCGATCAAGGTTTCTTTCTCAATCCTTAAAAAGCAGACTAATACCATGTCCAGTTGAATATTGATAAATAAACGGCGATAGGGAGCAGGGAAAATAATAATATAGTTTAAACGGCGAACAGCTGACGATTAACTGGTACTTTATTTTGATTTTTACACAAGTTTTTTATTGTCAAGCATAAGAAACTAGCCCTATCAGTTAAGTTGTTTATCCGTAAATTATCAAGGTTTAAAAAGGAGATTTAGATTTATATGCAAATATATATTGAGAGTAGAGGTTTTTCTCAGGATGATGACTACCGTTGGTTAAAAGTGACTGAACAAAGTCAATCTAGAATAGATAAAGAAGATTTGCCTGCTATTATGCAAGAGGCTAATCAATTAATTGATAGTGAGGCTGAGTCAGTAGTTATAGGTCGAAAAAATAATGAATTGCTATTGTTAATAACAGGGGTTAAAGCTTTAGATCGAGTTGATTTTGCCGACCGTCAAATTCGGATTTCTGTTGCTTGGCTAATTTTAGATTCTCAGGATAATGAAAGAGTTTTGCGGATGTTGGCTGCTACTATTTTAGATGCAGAAAAAAGACAACATTTAACCGCAGAAATTACTCAAGCTGTAAGTTTAGGAGGAGAAACAGGATTTCAAGTCAATTTTGAGCAGATACAGAAATTAACTAATGTCAGTCAAGCTCAAAATTTACTACAAGATGAGTTGCCAAGTACAAGTAGAAAAATTGCCGGACTTTCAGCAAAATGCCAAGCAGAATTAACTTCTGAACTCCAGCAATATCGCTTACCCACTCAAGAGGGTTTAATTGTAGTTGTGACGGGAATTAAAAAAGCAGAAACTTTAATTAATGCTGGTATTTGGCGCGGTTTGTCTAGTTTGGTTTCATCTCAAGATTGGCAAATTATTCAGGGTAATTTACCTGCTGAAAATTCGTCAAGTAAACTTTCCAAATATTTCAATCGTTTAATAATTATCCTAGGAGTTCTAGGTACAATTTCTTTATTGGTTAACACCTTTGATTTTTGATAACTCAACTAAATTTTTTAACTATAGCACTCCTAAATT
>JBARXI010000526.1:0-2478 GCA_049647275.1 Microcoleaceae cyanobacterium | reverse complement strand
AGCAATCCTAAATGATTTGTGAAAAATTTAGATGTATTTATTTTGTCTTCTACCTACCACCTAATACCTAACACCTACCACCTACCACCACCAAAAATTTATAACTGAAATAGGATTGCTATATATTGCCTGGAGAATGGCAAAAAGTAGGAGATATTAATCCATTTGATTGGTTAATTAATTACGAGCAAAATGAATCATATATTCTGCACAATGCACGTAAATTTGTTCCTTTTTATTATATGTATGCAAAACTTGCCTACCCCTCAAAGGCGAACCATACAACTTGTTAGAACAAAAGAATTTCATGTCTAATTTATTATAATAGACAACCCAACTAGAAAGGTTATTTGGTAACAGTAAATGGCGTGACACTAGAGAGAGCTAGCATTACAGATCCAAAATTTATTGAAGAACTAGATTGTCATTATTATTATGATTACCAAGATTGTTTAATAACTGTTAGTTTAGGAATGCCGTTTCGTTGGAATGAAGGAGATGATTTGTACTGTTATAAACTTATTGCTGGTGTCATTGACTTAGATAGAGAAGCGGAATATGGGGCAGACTCATAATTTCATTATATTTGTAGGTCGAGTTTACCGATAGTTAACCAAATCTTAAAGCTTCAAAACTTGAAACTTTATTCGTTTCTGTTCAACCTATATTAATGATAATTAATTAATCCGATAAGATTACACTCTCCCCCGCAACATCTCCAACTCTTCCCGCAAAGATAAAGGCTTATACCCCAACCCAAAAGCCAGAGAGCTATCAAAAGAAACATCAGCAGGTCGAGGCGCAGACATTTTCACATCTTTTTGCAAACAAGGTTTCAACTTATCTTGTGGTAATTGCAAAACCTCCGCCATCAAACAAGCAAACTCATAACGAGAAATACGTTGTTTCCCACCCAAATGTAGATATCCCTCCACCTTTTCTAAAGCTAATAATAAACCCTTGGCGGCAGTATTTGCACTAACAGGAGTTCTAATTTCATCCGTAAACAAACTTAACTCCTTTCCCTCTCTTAAAGTTTGGATCAACCCCTGAATAAAACTATTAGAAGTCGGAGAAGCTAGACCAAACATTAAAGGCATTCTACAGATAGCAGTTTTGGGGTAACGGGCTAACATACTCTGTTCTGCCAAAACTTTTTGCTCGCCATAAATACTAACCGGAGATACTAAGTCACTCTCTTGATAAGGAGGGTTTAAACCATTAAAAACTAGGTCTGTAGAAGTGAAAGTACAAGGTATTTGATAGTCAGCACAAAGTTGAGCAATATAATTAGATGCTGCCACATTAATTTGATATGACTCAGTGGGATGAGTCTGACAGAAATTAGGACTAGATATAGCAGCAGTATGAATAACAGCCTCCGGTTTAATGTCTTCAAATAAACTTTTTATTTCCTGAAAATTCCTCAAATTAACCTTGAGGCTATAAACTCCTGGAATTTCAATTGGATGTGCAAAATATGTACTATGAATTTGCCATTCTTGTTTTGCAATTTGGCAAATATTCCATCCCAGGAAACCACTAGCTCCTGTAATTAATAATTTTTTCATATTAATTTGTCATCCTCATTACTTTGATTTGTAACTGGGAAAATACTGATAAATATCCCAAATTTTCAGATAAACAGTGAATAAAACAACTAGCCAGATACTAAATTTAATTATTTAGCTAAGGATAAATGAATTCGGATTCTCCGTATCGGTAACTGATAGTTGAGAAAATTTTCCTCAGTATTAATACTGAAAATTATCCGATACATAAAACCCTCATGAAATTACAAATTAGGCCATATCAAAGTAACACTTATAGTATGGTGGTAATGGTAATGATACAGTCAGTTATGCCAACAACCAAACCAGTGGGGTTATTGCTAACCTCAGCACTGGTGATGTTACTCGTAAGTTTGAAACTTGGTCTGAAGATTTTAAAATTCTGCCTCTAGGCGACTCCAATACTCGCGGATATCCTAGGAAATCTACTGTCGGTGGCTATCGTGTAGAATTATGGCGGTCTTTAAATAGTGCAGGCATATTCTCACTGGTGCTGGGGGTAGTGACATTCTTACAGGTGGAGCTGGCGATGATGTATTTGTCTACAGCGAAGGAGATGGAATTGACATCGTTACAGACTTTGAGCTTGGTAACGATTTATTTGGATTATCTAATGGTTTGACTTTCAATGAATTAACGATTCTAGATGCAGGGAGGGGCAAACACTGAGGTTAAAGTTACTCTCACTGATGAAGTTTTAGCCGTACTTGAAGGAGTGATTGCAAGTGATATTACGTCTGCTCATTTCGCAACTGTCTAATATTATATTCGGTTGAATACTTATAACCTACATTCCGCACTTCAAAGCGTAGCATAAAGGGCAAGTAGTCAGTAGTCAGTAGTCAGTAGGGAATAATGGTCGCTAATTGTCTGGCCTTAGCAAGTATTTATAATTAATTTATGGCTG
>JBARXI010000525.1:0-2360 GCA_049647275.1 Microcoleaceae cyanobacterium | reverse complement strand
TTAGTTTTAGTATGAGGATTTAGATGTTGATTAACGGATAAATTTAACTGGCTTTCCTTTTTGTGGGATGAATTGTCGGGTTGGAGAAAAAACAAGTTAGAAGTATTAAAGATGAGATTTACCAGCTCCCCAAAAATTCATCCCTTGATTCAGCAACGCCTTAGTTTTAGTATGAGGATTTAGATGTTGATTAACGGATAAATTTAACTGGCTTTATTCAAGGAAATTCAGAAAAAGGGAAGAAAAGCAAATAAGCAGGAATGATTAAACTAAAGAGCCAAACTTTCAGTCTTTTATTCTTGCTTCTAAAGCAGATTTTGAGTTTAGATAATTTTCAGAGTAGGGGTAATTCATGAATTACCCTCTAGTTTCCTGGGTGCAAAGTTTACAGACTAATTGCTTTTTTTTTGTTATGTGGCAATCTAATTTTTTTCCTGTTGTGAAGTGGTTTTATATTGTAGGGACGATTTTAGCGATCGCTTATTTTGCTATCTGCATATTATTGGTATTGGTGCAACGGCGATTAATATTTTTTCCTAGTTCAATTATAGAAATGACACCGAAAAATGTGCAGCTTCCCTACGAAGATGTTTGGTTACCTGTATCAACTAAAAAAGGTAAATTAGAACAAATACATGGATGGTGGATATCTTCTAATTCTGGCAAACAAAATGTTAAAGGTGTACTGTTATATTTACATGGTAATGCTGTCAATATAGGTGTTAATATTGAGCAGGCTTATCGGTTTTATAAATTAGGTTTTGATGTATTTTTAGTAGATTACCGAGGTTACGGGCGGAGTAAGGGTAATTTTCCTAGTGAAGCACAGGTTTATCAAGATGTGGAAATTGTCTGGGATTATTTAGTTAATCAAAGAGGTATTAATCCTCAAAATATATTTGTTTATGGTCATTCTTTGGGAGGGGCGATTGCTATTGAGTTAGCAACAAGACATCCGGAAATGGCGGGATTAATTATTCAAAGTTCTTTCACTTCTATGTTAGATATGGTCGGTCGTATGGGAAAATATAGAATTTTCCCCATTAATTTGCTGCTACATCAACGGTTTGATTCTATGACAAAGTTACGGCAATTAGAGATACCAATTATGTTGATTCATGGCAGGTCAGATGGATTAATTCCTGCCTATATGAGTGAAAGATTATTTGAAGTTAGTCCGGCTGAAATTAAGGATTTATATCTGGTTTCTGATGCTGGTCATAATAATGTTGCTGCGACTGCTGGTGATGAGTATTTAGATAGAGTTAGTCATTTTGTTAATCAATTAAGAAGCAGGAAGGAAGAAGAAAGACAAAACAGTAATTTTGAGAAGGATGTGCGGATGATTAGAAACAGAAATAGCTACGAGTAAATCCCTTACTATACTATCCTCAAAATTTCCCTACCTTTTTTAACTGAATAATTAAGGTTGAAAGCCGACCAGAATAATGAATAATTGAGTCGCGTATCTTTAGGGAGATAGTCTTGGTTCGATTATTAATGCTCGGGCGAGCGATAATTATTAATTGTTTTCCGTTTGTCATGCTATACAAACAGATGTCGCCGACATGAAAATTGTTAATTGTTAATTATTCACCAGAGGTAATTATTAATTGTGAATAGTTTTGTTGTTAATTGTTGTAGCGCTGTGTACACAGAGGTAGTATGTTCGGAAATTCATCAAAAAACTATAGCAGTTTTAAATAAATATCATGTCCGGTTGAATAATTATAACTAAACAGTAATATAAAACACCTGAGCGCCGGGTCTCAGAATAGAGAGAAGAAATAAGGTAAAGGAAAATAATTAATCATTTTGGCGATAGGAATTATTGATTTGATTGTGAAATCTCAGCCCAACTTGACTGAGGAAAATTATTCTAAAGCTCTCGCTCAAACCGCATCATCAACACCACAACTATTATCCCGAAAATCTCAAAAAATATGAAAAAAATTAACCAGATTAAATTGAGTATTTTGGCTAGAGGGATTATTAGTTTGATTGTGATATCTCAGCCCAACTTGACTGAGCAAAATTATTCTAAAGCTGTTGCTCAAACCGCATCATCAACACCAAAACTATTATCCCTATTCTTTCCCAGAAAATGAAAAAAATTAACCAGATTAAATTGAGTATTTTGGCTAGAGGGATTATTAGTTTGATTGTGACATCTCAGCCCAACTTGACTGAGCAAAAATATTCTAAAGCTGTTGCTCAAACCCAGGGCTATTTCATTCTAAACTGTGCCATGTTATGTCTTGACGAAAATACGTTATTAATAGCTCTATAAAATTTTTCTTTCGCTATCTGAAAGTAAATAAATTCATTGCTAAAATCTAGAATGAAATGACCCTGCCTCA
>JBARXI010000524.1:0-1698 GCA_049647275.1 Microcoleaceae cyanobacterium | reverse complement strand
GTTCACCAGAGTAGACCACAAGGTCAGCCTAAGATTGTAGGGGGAGCAGTTGAGTCCCTACAACCTACAACCTACAACCTACAACCTAACTTTTTAACTGTGGTTTACCCATCTGAAAACTGCTGTATATTACTAAAATAGACCTACTTTGCCGGCATTGTCAGAACTCGCCAAACAATAAAGCCTGCAAATAACACATAACCAGTTACTCCTACCCAGTCTTGCCAACTTCCAGATAATTGAGTTTCCATTGTTTAATTTCCTATTGTTTTTTTTCTTAGATTATCATAATTATTGATATCAATACCCACTACCTAAAACCTAACACCTTCCTGCAAAATATCCCCCACTCTAACCGCTCCATCACGATCCACTGTTGCTAATACTCCCGTGTGACAGTGACCAAAATTTTCTTTCAATGCTGATAATAAAGGAATATCGCGATCGCCAGTTTCTGGGTCAACCTCAATATTCATACACCGCCCAATTTTAGCAGTAACTGTAATCTGAGCATCACCCAAACTCAACTGTTGCCCAACCAAATCAAACTCCGACCAAGCACCTATTCCTTCCACAACCACATTAGGGCGAAACCTCCGCACATCTAATATTTTGCCAGCTTTTGCCCCCAAATCATCCATCGTTGCCTGACTAATAATAGAAATATGTACAGGTTCCCGGTCAGGATAACGAGTTGTACCCCTAGCATTCCCCACCAACTGCAAAGCCGCTTTCCGGGGATGTCGCGCTCCTTTATTTGCCGTCAGAGTGGCCAAATAATCTGTGAAAAAAGTACCAATGCGATCGCGCCCCTCAGATAAACCCGTATTTGCCCTCAGTAACTCCACCCCCTGTCGTCGCACAGTCAAAAATCCAGTTTCCGAGTCAAAGTCGCAATCTAAAGCAGCCAACCCTGGCCAATCATTTTGGACTGCAAAATACTTTTTACTCATCCACGGTACTGTCTCCGGTGGGTTGGGGTTATCAGAGTCGAGAAACATCAAAGCAAAAGCGCGATCGCCTTTAATGCCGTGTCCCGCAGTTAGGAATATTTGCTGGCATTGTTTTGGAGTTAAGCCTTTAACTGGGTGAGTGAATAACTGTTTAACTTTTGTTGTTGTCATAGGAATTGTGATTTTTATACCATTTTAATTTACCATTCTACTCACAAAAGCATAGAAAGCATAGACAAGAGTTACCCACACCCATTTATAAATTGTGTTTTTTGTAGGGGCAATTTCAGACCGAAATTGCCCCTACAGGTAGTCTTTTTCCGTAACTCCCGATCGATAAATCTCAATGTTTTCGGCGGAATAAAGAACTCATGGCAATAATTACTAAGCTCAATAAACCGAAAACTGATGATGGTTCAGGAACTGACTTTGATGGTGGGGGTTGTTGTAGTTCAAACGCACCGATATCAACTATAGCCACCATATCCCCATTACCATCTATAATTCGGTTTAGTCCTCGTTGATCGGTAGTAATACCAAATGGAATATCGTTATTTTCTCCACCATCAATAGCTGGACTTCCGAAGACTAAGCGGTGGGTAAGAGTTTGACCACCATTATCTGCTAGGGTGGGGTCGATAATTTTGTTTATATCTGGTTCTATTATGTCGTTCTCGAAACCAGTGCTACCTGTAGAATTGCCAATGATATTGTTACCATTGCTGATAAAATCTCCCTCAACGTC
>JBARXI010000523.1:0-20610 GCA_049647275.1 Microcoleaceae cyanobacterium | reverse complement strand
CTCACATTCGGCAGGTCAATTTGTCAGATAAAAAGTAGCACAAAACATCAGTAGGTTGCTAAGTATTTATACATCTGTCAATCATCTGGATTTAACTGAGACGACAGCCAAATCATCAGCCATAAATGAATTAAGTATAAAGACTTGCTATTGCCAGACAAATAGGGAGCATCATTCCCTACTGACTACTTGCCCTTTATACTAAGCTTTGAAGTGCGGAATGTCGGTTATAATCATTGATATATATAGCTTTTGACTTTGTTATGGTTGTTTAGCGTAAGTTACCGTAAGTTCCGGGCGATCGTCTCATACATCTAGACAACTTCGATGGCCAAATACTAAAGGCCCCTTTCGAGAAAAAAGGGACTTTGTCAGACTAAATTATTTTTTAGATGCGTAGTTAGTTATTTTGGCCTTGATAGAAAGTTACAGAGCAAAGTTTAAAATAGAAAAATTGCATCAAACATCAACTAGCGTTAGCGGAGCTTTGCGTCAGCAACGGCCTAACTTTGTTTTAACTATATATAGCGTCTTTGCGTAAGTCTTGATGTACTTTAGCTACTTTTATTCTGGCTTAATTTCTGTTACTACTTCCAAGTTGTTTTCTTGATCATCTTTTTTGAACTAATCTAAGTCGCTTCTGATAGCGCAGCTCCTCCGCAGGAGGCTATTTTCTATAATATTTTGGAAGCTTCATCTTTTGACCATCAGATGTCACAATTAAAGACTCTAATCCACAATCAATGCCTACAATTTTACCTTTTGTTGATGGTTCAGGATTATCTCCTGGTCATTCAATTGTTTGAGAAGCAAAATATTGACCACTAGCATTTTTAGAAACAGTTATTGCTTTAACTTTACCATTAATTAGGTCTATGTAACTTAGGTTGAATTTCTCCGATTTTTACTACCTTGATAGTTGATTCTGTAACTTAAAAATGTTGTGGGTAAGTTGTTGATTATTTTTTGTGCTTACACTTAAATTAAAAAACTCTACCATTGCCCTGAAAGAAGTTATTAAAGGCTATATAGCGGTTCTCATCCTTTATGAAGTACAGTATTTTTTCTATTCCTTATTTTTTCTATTCGTTATTTCTTATTCCCTGTTGCCTTTTGCCTGACGGAGCTGTTGCCAAAAATCTCAATTTTGTGTATCTCACCAAGAGCGAGAAATGCTATATCTAAATGCTTTAAAGATTGCTGGAATCCCTGGCTATAAACTTATTTTAACCACGGAAACTCTGTCTTGAATTCAGGTAATTGATTGGCACATTTTGTATAACTTAATCCCTTACCTCTCTCCTGATATGTTTGATTCCACAAATTTAAAAAGTGGTTATACACACGGGCAACAGCAACCAAAAGATTTCGCCAAATGGATTCCTTGTTCTGGATTTGGATATAACCTAACTTTTAAAGATGTGAACATTCTGGTATTTGATAGACTATTTATTCGTATATCCAAACAGGAGTATTTTCTCAACATGGATTTAAAAGCATCAGCTAGAAGCGTTTCAGATATCAAAGCACATAAGCGTATTAGTGACAAAATATAGCGTTTTCAAATGAGACATGAAAAAGCATCATACTTTTCAAGATTAGGAAAACTGAATAACTTCAAGTCAATTAAAAGCTTAAATAAACGCTTAATAATATTGAATTTTTGACAAAAACGATGACACCTTCTCAGTAAGTTTTTCAGTTGTAAGCAAACTGCCTCAATCGGATTTTCTTCTGGGGCATTACGAGCAAATAGTTCACAGATGACTTTCCACTCTGACTCTGTTAAATTTTGATTCACACCGCCCAGGAATTCACGCATTTCTTTTCCTTTGTGATAGGTTCACCATCCCAAATAATTAGTATTTGTCTTTCTTCTTCATTGTTTTTTTTCGCTTCTTTTTGATTTATTTTGATTAGCTCTTTCATAAAACTAACTGTACTCTCTCCATTGCCTGCTGGATATTCACTCACTATTAAATCTGGCTCTAATAAGTTTAATGCACCATAATATGTTTGAGGATTCTTTTCATTATTAAGCCTAAATTTTTAGCCGATTTTTACTATCTCCCCATCCGTGACTTATGAGGTCTCCTTCTAATAAATGAACTTCGTCAATTGCATACACTACAATCTTTCTAGCTTTAATTTTTTCGATGATTCTTTCTAATTTTGACTTGATTTCCTGATTTCTATTCTTCACTAGCTCTGGGTCTTGAATGGGGTTCTTTTTTTGCGCTTTTTGCCTACTTATTTTGGCTTCGTATAGCAATTCATAATAGCTTGATTTTGATTTCAACACTACATCAGATTGTTCTATTAACTAACATTCTAATTCTGATAAATCTCAATATTTTTGTTCTTTTAGCCAGCTCATAACTGCTTCTTTCTCTGCCTTACTCAAATAACTTTGACTACCTTTATATGATAGTTTCAATCCTTATAGTCCCATTGATTCATAGATTTTTTTCCATTTACTCATATAGCTCTTTGATACATTTATTAATGATGCTATAGTTTGATATGACCATCCTTGTATTACTAATTTTACTGCCAGGGCTCTTTTTAACTCCCGTGAGTCTGGATTACTTTTGAGCAATTCATCTAACTCTCGGACTTTCTTTTCTTTTTCTTGACTTTCCACAGGATATTTTTTCTGTAAAATAACGATTATATTTTCTCATTGTTTGTGGCACTATGTTCACATCCCATTCAGAAACGCTATATAGAGGAAAAGTATTGACAGATGATATTTTATCTGTTGTTGAGTCTAGGGTATTTAAGACTCTAGAAAAAAACAATTGTGAGCTAATAGAATTTAACGGTGAATCTGACCATTTACATCTACTTTTTCAAGATTTACCACAATACCAGTTAAGTAAGTTGGTGAACTTTATTAAGACTGCCACAAGTAGGGTTTTATCTAATACTTTTTCCGATATTTGGGCAGCATTTGGAAGGAAACTTAAAAAAGTTGACTGGGCAAAAAAGGTACTGTGGATAAGCAGTTATTATATTTCTAGCTGTGGCGGAGTTATGGCGCTTCGCCCTCGTGTCGTTACAACTTATAGCTCAGGTTAGATACTGGAGAGGGTATACAAAAAATAATCTGTAAATACCCTAGAGCGAACTGCTATACAATCGAAAAACTCAAAGAATATAGCACTACGCAAATAGATGAGGACATTCCTCTACTCCCTGCTCCCTTTTCCTACCGGAATACTGGGCAAACGACTCAAATTTATTGTCCTAACCTTTGAACGTACTGCTATATACTGAACAGCAAGAACGTCGGCATTGAGCGACGGCATCAAGACTTCGCTATGACCTGGATCTTCTGCCGACATTCAGATAAGTCAGGACAAAGCAAAGATTTGATGGGTGTGACTACTTTCATAGACTAAGTATACTACAATGTAGTGAAAGATGTTTCGATAACTGTACAACCGGATTTTGTATCAGAGGAAACTCCCTAACGCTAATAGCATTAGACATCTCCATAAAAGAGGGAGTAGGGAGTAGGGAGTAGGGAGTATGGGGGAAGAATTGATTCTTTCTGTATGATAATTGATTTTATTTTTTATTATTGGAGATGTCTATTGGCTTCCGATCTAAGGGAAATTGCCAGAAGACTTGCGTCCTCTAGCTGGTCTGACATTCACTCCATCGGCAGTAGCTCCCCTCCCAGAAGCAAGACAAGGGGCTGTCTGCCGAATTCACAACATCTGTTTGTATTGCCCGATAACTCCTAAAATCTAGCTAGTTAATTATTTTACAGCCATGTTTACCTCATATGCAGGCACTTTTACATCATCGTCACTGGCAACATTTTTGAGGGAAATATCCAGCTGGCTCGATCTATTACGTTGAGATACCCACCACAGAATGATCGCCGGAATTACCCCTAATATCACACTCAAAACAGTCGGTAACAAGAATCTAGCATCTAAGGCAACTATAGTAATTATTGCCCCAAAAGCAAAGTTCACTAAATAAGTTATGAGTGGCAAGTTTAATTGTTGACGGGATAATAAAATTGTTTTCTTGCGCCAAAACAAAGCAGCTATAGCCATAAATATCGCACCTGTGCCTACCCAACCTAATAAGTTGCGGTAAGGCATACCAAAGAAAGAGCCTTCCTGCTGAAATGTCCAAAAGGGAAATGGTGCTTGACTCATTGCAGGGTCAAGGACAAGATCCCAAGCTGTTAAAAGTATTGCTCCTATGGCGATCGCTCCTATATGACGTATCCAAGAACTAGAACTCTTTACCTGCAAACCACAGCGAGCCAGCAAATAGCAGACAAGTCCCATATAAAACCAAGATAGAGGAATTGTAAATGGCACTAGACCTGCAATTTTGTATCCTAGTCCACTCAGATAAGCATAATCCCCAAAAGGAAATCCTGTGCTAGTGCCTAATAGTTCACTACTTAAGGATAAAAATATAGATGGGACCATAAAAGCTAGAGTTGTCGCTATTCCCAGAGTTCTAATGCCATAGAGGGCAACTGCTAATGCTCCAAAGACAATGAATGCTGCTCCACCACCTGCCATACTCCATTGGAATAGAGTTTGTCCCATTGGAGGCAAACTGATAATAATTTCAGGATTAGGTAGAACTATTAATAGACCGGCTAGTCCAAAAACTGTTGAAAAGATATGTGCTAGTAATAAACAGCGCTCGGCGATCGTAAGTTGCTTCATAAAAGTCCTATTTTTGAGGTCAAAAGTCACTAATTTTCTACTTTAAGTATTTTTACGAAAGTCCACATCTACTTTCTACTTCAGCAGTAATAAAGTAGGAAGTATTGTTTCCCGATATACATAGTCTCTTGGTTGGACTAATTTTTCTGAGGAACAATCTAATCCCGCAAGATACTCCTTATTAGTTTACAAATCTTCACAAAAAAAGAACTAGAATATCTCTATATATTTTTTTATTTTATGTTTTCCAACATCGCTTACCATATTTAATATCAAGTGTCAATATAATTAATGGCCTGACTATCTCTAATAAACTTTAAAATAAGCTGGATTTTCAAATAAAATTAAGGAAATTATATAAGTAAGCTTAGTTCAAATAATATAAGTTAGGAGATTTAGTGATTACAGGAATTTTAACAACAGGAATTATAGTCTTAGCTATAATTATAGGTTTAATTTTGCTAGCACTAGAGTGGCAATATCGTGGTCGTCCTGGGAATGCTTTAGAACTAAAATCTGGAGAATGGCATTTAGCAGTTGCAGAACCAGATAAATACCTATTAGTAGGTGAAGTGGAATTATGTAATCGCACCAAAAGCTTAGAAATTATGGTGCCAGAAGTACAAGCAGAAGTCAAATTACTATCTGGTGGAAGTTTAGAGGGAGTAATTTACGAGACTCAAATTATTCCTTTCCATGAAGATGTTCCAGCTAGAGCCGATGAGTATTGGTTTGCTTATATCGTTAAAGTAGGAAAAAAGACAAAGCTGAAGATATCAATTAATATTCAAGGGCATAACCTAGACCAACTAAAATCAGCTTGGATTAAAGTAAATTATATTACCTATGGGCCTGAAGGTCGGATTCCCAAACTTAGCCATATTATTGTGCCTCTAAAATTTCCCGATCCTAATGCTACTCTAAATCAGCGAGAGGCAACAAATGCAAAAGTATTTCCGATTCCCACTCACTTATTAACTCAGTTAGATGACCCAATACAAGTGATTGAGCGTTATGTAATGCCTCATGCTCAAAAGGGTGACATAGTTACTATCGGAGAAACACCCCTAGCCTTAATTCAAGGTCGTTTTCGTCACCCCACTGAAATTAAGCCTGGATGGGTGGCCAAGCGTATCTGTTACTTCTTTCTACCTACCTCAAGTTTGGCAACTGCCTGTGGAATGCAAACTCTAGTAGATGTAGTTGGACCAGTAAGAGTATTCATGGCCTTTATAGGCGGCTCGATCGCCAAAATATTAGGTAAACCTGGAATGTTTTACCAATTTGCCGGAGAGCAGGCCAGGCTAATAGATGACGTTACCGGAACTTTACCACCTTATGACCAATTTATCGTCTTAGGTCCAGAAAATCCCCAGCAAGTAGTGGAACAAATACAAGCAGCCACTGGCCTAGGTGCTGCCATAGTAGACGTTAACGATTTGAAAGCAGTTAAAATATTAGCAGCAACTTCTAATGTATCTGAATCTTTTCTAGAACAAGCTTTGAGAAGTAATCCTGCCGGAAATGCTGACGAGCAAACTCCAGTAGTTCTGATTCGACCATTGCGCTCGGAAGGAACTTCTAAGTAAAAAATATCCCATTGCACTGAATTTAGGAGAACCTGGACCAGGGAGCAGGGAGCAGGGAGCAGGGAGTCGGGAGTCGGGAGTCGGGAGTCGGGAGCAGGGAGCAGGGAGCAGGAAGCAGGGAGTCGGCGGAGTCCAAGAATTGGATGATTTATTTTTTGTTATTCCCTAAAACACAAAGTTGATGGAAATGAAGCCAGAAAAATTGAAGAGTAAGTAGGTGAGTATTAATAAAAAATCAATCTATGTAACAAAACAATATGTAAAACTAGCGAACAGCCTATAAATAGCTTGTTTCAGTTTTTTTTACAAGCGTCAAACATAAATCGGTTTTATCGTACCTATGTACTTATTGAGATAACCAAACAATCAATAAGTACAATTTATATCCCACTTTGCTAATCTTAAACAGCTATAAACTAGCCATAAACTAATAGTCATAGCGCTCAAGCCTAAGATTGGATGACCAAAAAGTTTATTTGCCCAAATTATCAGCTCCACCAAATTGAAAACTTACCTAACGTAAGCACTGAAAAATCTAACATATAAAATAATGAATCCTTTCACCCGCCAAAACCAAAGCCAGGTGGTCATCCGTCCCCTAGAGTACCGTGACCTAGAAGCGATCGAAAAGCTGTCCAAAGAAACTCCAGAGGCCAAACACAACCACCGAGATGTTACCTTTAACCTATTTCCCATCAATTTGAGTCAGAAACTGCCACAAATTTCTCGTTGGTACTGGCCAATAAAGTTGTTGAGCCTTTTTCCTAATCCCTACCGATATTTGTTAACTTCCTACGTTGCGGAATTAGATGGACAAATTAAAGGGGCAATCCAAGTTTGTCCAAGCAACCGCACTCGCAGCAGTTGGCGGGTAGAAAGAATAGTTGTGGAAGAAGCAGGCAATACTAAAGGAATAGGCTCTCAACTCCTACGCTACTGCTTTGAGAAAATTTGGGAAGCACGGACATGGTTATTGGAAGTTAATGTCAACGAGCCAGATACCATGGCCCTTTATCGGCAAAATGGATTTCAGCCATTGGCTCAAATCACTTACTGGACGATTAATTCCCAACAACTGCAAGACTTAGCTCTGTCTCAACCAAATTTACCAAACCTACTCCCAGTTAGTAATGCTGATGCTCAGTTACTTTATCAATTAGATACAGCATCTATGCCTCCTCTAGTTCGCCAAGTCTTCGATCGCCATATCCAAGATTTTAAAACTAGCTTTATTAGTAGTTTGAGTGAAGGAGTAAGGCAATGGCTGAGTCATACTGAGTTGGTTAGTGGGTATGTTTTTGAATCCCAACGCAAGGCGGCGATCGGGTACTTCCAAGTACAGTTGTCCCGTGATGGTAAACAACCACACATAGCTCAGTTAACTGTACATCCAGCATATACTTGGTTGTACCCAGAGTTATTATCCCAAATGGCAAAATTGACTCAAGATTTCCCAAATCAATCTTTGCAACTTACTTCTGCTGATTACCAACCTGAGCGTGAAGCTTATTTGGAACAGATTAAAGCCAAGCAAATTGAACATTCTTTGCTGATGTCTCGTTCTGTTTGGCACAAACTTCGGGAGTCTAAATCAGTCATTTCTGACCTCCAGTTTTCGGATGTGCTTCAAAGTTTACAACCTGTTCGTAAACCTGTTCCTAGTCGGAGTGCTTGGTTAAAAATGATGCAAAATAAACATGATGTTAGTAGTAGCTCGGAGCATGACTACTATAATAATCATCGGGAAATAACTAAGGAAAAAGTTAATAATTCTGTATCTGATTTTTTGTCTCCCAGCTCCAAGAGTGAAGCGGAAAATAATGGCAAAATTAACAATTAGGAATTAGTTGTGTTTGATTAACATTAGGTAGTAGTAGACAAAGGAGTTTAATTGCCAATGCCGAAATCTAGAGTTTCAGCACTAGGCTTGGATGTTGGTAGAAAGCGGATGGGGGTCGCAGGATGTGATGGTACTGGTTTAATTGCTACTGGTATTACTACTATTATGCGGACCTCTTTTCAGCAAGATATAGCTCAATTACAAGTTATTGTCCAAGAGCGTGAAGTGCAGGTTCTTGTGGTTGGTTTGCCATATTCTATGAATGGTTCCCTGGGTTTCCAAGCCAGGGAAGTGCAAAAATATGCTCGAAGATTGTCACAAGCTCTTGCTCTTCCTGTAGAATATGTTGATGAACGTTTGACTTCAGTTCAAGCTGAGGAAATGCTAAAATCGGCTAATATTTCTGTTGCTCAAAATAAAGAGTTAATAGATAGAAAAGCAGCTTCTTTGATTCTGCAGCAATGGTTGGATGGACGTAGAGAAAAAAATATTAATTAATATATATCTTGATGGAAAGATAGTTCAACAATTAATTATTAATAATGCATAATTAATAATTAACAATTACCTCTCCTTGAGAATAAGAGGATTTACTAATCATGAAAAATTTTATTTGTTATCTACTTAAAAGGCGAGGCTTTAAACCACAATTTTTCGGTAATTTTAGGATTTAATCCTAAATAAAAAAACAAACTATAATTATCACAATAAAAATTTAGATAAAATTTTTAATATAACTAAGTTAAAGTATATAAAAAACAAATTAAGTAATATAAAAAAAAGACTATAACATGGTCTTTTAAATTATCTATAATGGGATGTTGACCGGTAAAATTAATTTTGCTAAATACCGTTAAAATGTCCATAGGTGATAAAAATAACTAAATATAGTTTTGAGCAAAATTGAAGAAGGGTTATATTAGCAAAATTAATCGATAATTTGCTCCAATCAATAATGATGTACGATTTGGAGAGTTTTGCTAAGAATAACTGTAATATTTTAACACCAATAGTAAAAACGATCGCTTAATAGTAGATAATCTTCTTTAGCAGAAACTCAAAGTATGCCCTTCAGGTGACTGAAGCTATATTTGGAAACTAGTCTGAGTTTGACATGGTTAACCTTAAGTTAAAGCTGAATGACCAGAACTGATTGATACTCAGAGCACTGCTAAAATGAACAAATAAAAATATACTTAAAATGTTTTCATCCCCAGAACCACAAGAGAATGGACAGTCTCAAGAGACTTATGTCACCCTGACTGATGAGGCTGGGCGATCGTTATTTTGCACAATAGAGTATTCCATGGAGTTAGACGATCGAGAATATGTAATGTTATTACCGGTAGACTTACCCGTGGAAATATTTACTTGGGCACCAGGAGATTTGGATCAAGCAAGTATTCCTATTGGTGATGATGAAGAAATAGATCGAATTTTTGATACTGCTAAAGTTGTCCTCGAAGAACAAAACCTCACTCTCCAAAAAACAGCTATAACTTTGACTGCTGTTGGTGAGTTACCAGAATGGGATGAAGATGAATTAGACGAAGTAGATGAAGATGAGGAAGAAGGCGAGTATTACGAAGAACTAGCAACTTTTTTATATCAAGACCAAAAGTACGCTATATATACACCATTAGATCCTTTTTTGATCCCTGCCAGAAAAAGTGATGATGGTAAGCTAGAGTTGCTTTCAGAAAAAGAGTTTAAGAAAATTCAACCAATGATTCAATCTGTGCTGGAAGATCAACTTTTTGACGATATGGAATAAACTATTTAAAGCTTTTTGTATGCAATTAAGGTTCATACTCAGTTAACGGCAAAATTTATTTGGAGTTTATAATGATTCTGAAATGATTCCTGCTTACCTAGCAGAAAGGCATTTAAAGAAAAGTATCAGTTAATTAAATGAAAAAAAGTATCAGACTAATTTCCAATCGGACTCTGTTTTACTTGGCCATTTTGCCTATAAGCTGTGGTATTTTTGCATGGCAAGGGTGGACTTGGTGGAGCTGGGTAAGTGGACCAGCAGTACCAGTTACATCATCAAACCAGTCTCCACAAGAAAATACCATTACAATGAAAATTCCTGTAGGAACCTATGGCCAACAAATAGGAAAAGACCTAGAGGCTGCTGGAATTATTCGTTCTGCCACAGCTTGGAATCTATGGGTGAAATGGTTGGGTCTACAAAATACCGATTTGGACTTTAAAGCCGGGACTTATAAACTATCGCCCACAGAACCACTAAGCGTAATTGCAGATAAAATTTTGGAGGGAGATGTAGTTAAACTTAGCTACATTATCAGGGAAGGATGGTCAATTAAACAAATGGCACAATATTTAGAAGCTCAAGGCTTTTTTCCTGCTGCTGATTTTATTGCTGCTACAAAAAATATTCCCTATGATAGATTTCCTTGGTTACCAAAGGAAATACCTCATTTAGAAGGTTATCTATTTCCAGATACTTATAAAATAGCAGCCGAGCAAACTACTCCAGAAGCTATTGTTGACCAAATGCTAGGACAGTTTGAGCAAATTGCATTACCTGTATATCAGAAAAATCAGGAGATGACAAAAAAATTTAGTCTCCATGAATGGGTAACTCTTGCCAGTATTGTAGAAAAGGAATCTGTAGTTGCAGAAGAACGAGGTGTAATCTCAGGCGTATTTAATAATCGTTTGGAGAAAGGGATGAGATTAGCCGCAGACCCTACAGTAGAATATGGTCTTGGTATCCGCCAAACAAAAGAGAAGCCTTTAACTTACCGCCAAGTTGAAACTCCTTCTCCATATAATACTTATATGAATGTTGGTTTGCCACCGACGGCGATCGCTAGTCCAGGTTTAGCTAGTTTGGAAGCTACTCTGAATCCTGAAGATACTGAATATTTGTATTTTATGGCTAAATATGATGGTACTCATATTTTTAGTCGTACTGCTCAAGAACATGAGGCGGCAATTGCAAAAGTAGAGGAGATGTTATCATCTCAGTAAATCTAGTTTATGTGATTTTTTTTGGGAATAAAGTCAAAAATAGCTAAGTTTTTGCTGAATTTTTTATCGCCTGTACTTCGCTAATTTTTGACTTTTAATTTGTTCAAGTAAAACTTTAAATTAAAACTTTATAATTATGTCTTGGGGTAAACTTTTACAGCCTGATTTGGTTCTTGGTAACACAATTCTGAGTCTGACATCTGAAATTATTAAGCAAAATAATATTCAAGGATTGGTATTGGATGTAGATGAAACTCTTGTTCCAATTAGCGATCGGGAAGCTTCTGATGAACTGACGGTTTGGCTAGAGGAAATTAAACCTGTAGCAAGCTTGTGGTTGGTGAGTAATAATATTAGTCAAAATCGCATAAGTAGCATTGCTAAATCACTAAATGTACCTTACATTGCGGGTGCTCGTAAACCTTCCCGTCGTCAGTTGAAAAAAGCTGTTGAGGGAATGAATTTACCAGTAGAGCAGGTGGCAATGGTAGGCGATCGAGTGTTTACTGATGTTTTAGCGGGAAATCGTTTAGGAATGTTTACTATTCTGGTTGAACCGATGTTGAATCAGGGTTCAGAAATTAAGAATTATCCGATTCGTTCTTTTGAAATCTGGTTTTCTCAGGTATTAGGAGCATCTCTGAATATGAGTAGTTATAATAAATTACTACCTGAAAATAAAAAATGAGTCTTAAGTTAATTCTTGAAGAAGGTAGAAGGCAGAAGGCAGAAGGCAGAAGGCAGAAGGAAAAATTGCTTATGGATTCTAACCCCAAACAATTTTAAGCACCGTGTAGACGGTGGGGTATTAAACCCGTGATAAAAAAGATAATTGTTTGTATTTGTTAACTGTTAACTCTAATAAATAGTTTGATATTTACTATTAACAATTAACGTTGATTTAATCTGATTAGTGCAGGATGGTGGAAATAAATAGCCAGTAAAAAAAAGTTAAACAGTTGATTGTACAAGCTTTCTTCTTTTTTTTCCTTATTCCACTGGTTAAAAGTCGCTTTTTTAACAAGCTGTCAGCTATTAGCTTCAAGCTATAAGTTAGATTTGCATAGTAATAGAATTAGACCATCACTATGCAGATTTATACTTCCACTTGTGGAGGAATTAAACCAGGAAAAAAGCCCAGAGCTTTTTGCTGACAGCTAGTTAAATCATCACGATCGATTACTTAATTATTAACTTCTGCCATTTCTATTACCTTACCATTCCAATCTTTAACTAAGAAATTGAGAGGTTTTTCTCTCCGAATCTTATATTTCACTCCTCGCATTTGCACCCGCATTAATATTTGTTCTAAACAGTCTTTATCAAAACAAACATGACGTTGACGATTTTTAGAGCCGATACTTGCGCCACTAATAATATGTACTTGAGTATTTTTCATTAATTGATACCAAAGACCATCAGAACTTGCTGCTCCTGTGGAAGTGGTACTAGGTCTGGTATAATCAGTGGAAAGATAAAGAGGGTCCATACCTGTAGCACCTAGAGTTTGCTCGTAGTTATAGTAGTAATGCAAAGGAACTTCTGCCACTGGTAGGTCTAAAATTCCTTCATAGAACTGTTGGGCGATCGCTAAGTCTGATACCATAATTGTATGAACTTTTGGGGCACTGGTGAGAAACATCCACATGGCTACGGCATAAGCTGCTAATAGCATCACCATAATTCCTTGAGTAGAAAATAGGCTATCAAGGGGTAATTCTGCCAAAAAGGCACTTAATGGTAATTGATGAAGCAGAAAAGGGATATGACTTACTACTGGCATAATATAAGAAAAAAGGCTAAAGAACTATGATTGAATAATTTTGTGGTTGACACCACAGCTTAAATTTAAACTAGAGTTAAACTAGAGTTATAGTCATATTATTTTAACAAATGTGCTTCGATTTTGCCCCCTTTTGATATTAGTTATACTCAGATAAATCAAAGCCTATCTTAGTTTAGTTAAGATGTGAAAGAGAATGTAATGAGCTATGTTAAGGTATTCGTCTACGGTACTCTCAAACCAGGAGAGGCAAATTATCAAAGGTATTGTGGGGAGCGTGTCGTCGAGAGTTATTCTGCATTTACATCTGGTCGGTTATTTGAATTATCCATTGGTTATCCTGCAATGACTGAAGGGAAAAGAAGTATACAGGGATTTGTATTATCATTTCCAGACTCCCAGGTTTTGCAAGAACTAGATGAGTTAGAAGGTTATCATCCTGAACGCCTTCGGAAAAAAAATGAGTATCAAAGACAAAAGATTAAAACCTTTCGTTCTGATGGACAATATTTAGGAATGGCATGGGGTTATGTGATGCTACCTGAAAAAGTAGAATTACTTGGTGGTGTGTTCCTACCTAGTGGATTTTGGACAGCTAAACAGTAAATAATATCATATATTGGAAAATTTGCATAGGGCTAGGCAGTAGAAAAAAATCAGACAAGGAAAAGCAAAAAAATATTGAGATAATTATTGGTTACTAATCTCGCCACAAAGCTATTCCACCTAACAAACCATTTACATTCGCCACAATTTTGACATTAGGAGGTAAGTCAAATGTAATTTTTTTTGTGTTCCCACCGCCTAGATAAATATAATCACAATTAAATAAATGTTGCAGATGAGGCAGCGCTTTCTCTAAACGTTCATTCCATTTCTTTTTACCAATATCATCTAAAGCAGCTCTTCCCAACTGTTCCTCATAAGTTTCACCTTTGCGAAATGGATGATGGCCCATTTCCAGATTTGGCACTAACTTACCATTTACAAATAATGCCGAGCCAAAACCTGTACCCAAGGTCACAACCAACTCTACTCCTTTAGCATCAATTGCCCCTAAACCCTGAATATCAGCATCATTAGCAACCCGTACAGGTTTCTCCAACTTTTCTGAAAGCACCGTTGCTAAATCAAACCCCAACCAGTCAGAGTCTAAATTAGCTGCTGTTTTAACAACGCCATTGACTATGACACCAGGAAAACCCACCGATATTCTGTCAAACTCTCCTTGCCCTGCTGCCAATGATATAATTTGTTCCAACATTGGTTGTGGTTTGGCTGGGTTTGGTGTATCTAGGCGATCGCGTTCTGTAATTGCTTCTCCTTTTTCATCCAAAACTATTACTTTAATTCCACTGCCACCAATATCAACAGCTAAAGTTTGCATAGATTTCGCTTCGTTCATTAATTGTACCTGAGTTTCTCGATCTTAAACTCTAATAATCATAATTACTTATAGTTTATGCCACTCTTTTTCATAAGCTTATCTTAATTATTTATCAAGATTAAAATCTTTTTTTAAGAAATGATTAATTTCCTGCCAAACTGCTGGCATTACATTCCCCAAAGTATGACCGCTATCAACTTCAATTAATTTTACCCAAGGGCGTTTTGCTGCAAACTTTCTACTTGCTTGAATCGGAATTACATCATCATTTAAACCATGAAAAATTAGAGTTGGTAAACTTCGTTCTAATTTTTCAGATTCATATTGAGCTGTATCGGTCAAAAAATTATAACTCAGAGGTAAATAATCATTTATTCCATAATGGTAGACTGATAAATATCCTTCATCTTGCCATTTTTTGAGTTTTTCTTCCCCCAATTTTGGTAACCAATGAGATAAAAAATCAAAAGCTGGTGCTAGTAAAATTAACCTCTGAATATTGAAGTTACGTTCTGCTAAAAAAGTAGATGTAAAACCACCAAAGCTAGAACCAATTAAAATTATTGGTTGAGATGTATCTGTTATTTCTGACTCAACTTGATGCAGTTGTCTGGTGAGAGTTAACTGGGTAAAATTATTTTGATTTAAGTCAATAACTTTGAGGTCAATGTTGATTTCTGCGAAGCGATCGCGCAAATATACAGCTTTATTTGATTTGGGGCTAGATGCAAATCCATGTAAGTAAATATAAGTATGATTTTTGATCATTCAATTAGGTTAAATAAATATAAATTTGTTCAACAATTAATAATTACCTCTCCTTAAAATAAGATAACTGACTAAAACCATTTTTTTTCTACAAATCAGAAGCTTTAAAGCTTAATTATTCGGTGAAATTTTACCAATTAGTTTCTAATGAATAATAAGGTAAGGCAGAAGGCAGAGGGCAGAAGGGTTAGAAAGGAATTTGAAAAAGATACTTTTGATAACCGTATTTGGTATAAGAATTTTTTCACAACCAAAAAACTAAAAAATATTTGGAGGAATAAAGATTTAAGTGAATATCAAGTTTGACTAAATACCATTACTATGCAGGACGACCTATAGCGCTACGCGCAAGTAGGGGTAATTTATGAATTACCCCTACATTTATGAATTACCCCTACATTTATGAATTATCCCTACAGAAATCAGATAAATTAGCCATTATTATTTTTCGGTGAATTGGTAGAAATTAAATCAACTGAACTTTTGTTTTTCCTTCCTCCTAAATCAAGATAAATCTAAGTTGTAAATTCATCAATTTTTCTCAAAGCCTTCAATCTTTGTAGCTATCTCTCTATAGGGTAAATATTCACAATTTTCATGGGTGAGATTGGAAAATTTTCAGGTAGGTATTAAACTATGAGATGAGATGAGATGAGATGAGATAAGATGAGATGAGATGAGATGAGATGAGATGAGATGAGATGAGATAAGATGACCCTAACTTGAAATTGAAAAAATCAGTATTTTTGATTAACAATTGACCTAATACCCATGGCTATTTCATTCTAAACTGTGCCATGTTGTGTATTTACGAAAATAGGTTATTTCGAGCTTCCGACAATTTATCTTTCGCTATCTGAAAGTAAGTAAAATCATTGCTAAAATCTAGAATGAAATGACCATGCCTAATACCTACCTCAACCATGATTAAAATTTATATTAATTTCCCAAACGATTCTTAAGAGATTCGCGACGTTGTTTCATTAAAGTAGACCACTTTTCTAATTGTTCGGGAGTTAAAACTTCTCGCATTTTTAGAATAGTATCAAACTGTAATTCTGCCAACTCTTTTCTTAACTGAATAACTTCACTATGTTTTTCCCGGAGTTGATTATCAGAACTACTACTAATAATCATATTATTTAGTTCTTCCTGAGCACCACGCAAATTCTCTAAACTTTTAACAATATCTTCTTGATGCTGATTACGAATAGTCATAATTTTTTGGGTTTGCTCCTCGGTCAGATCGAGTTGCTGAAATATACCTTCTTGACTTCCTTGAGATTGTTGTGATTGTTCAGTTTGACTAACTTTCCCAGAGAAATTATTGTAGTTAGGAGTTGCTAAAACTGAACTAATAGTTAAAGGCATTACTAACAATCCTACTACAGTGGAAATTAAAAGCCGGGACATCAAATTTTACCTCTTAAGAATTAAGAATTTGGTTTGAGTATAAATCAATAAATTCATTAAAAAAAGCTTTAGCGCTTCTTTTCAGTTATAGCGCCAAAGCACTAATACCAATTTTATCTGAGGTTGCATAGATAATGGTGTTAGGTGGTAGGTGGTAGGTGGTAGGTTGTAGGTGGTAGGTGGTAGGTGTTAGGTATCGGTTGGCGCAGTGAGTGGCACCCAAAGCCTGAAATTTATCTTCAAGTCTATCTCGATCTACACAGAAACCCCGATCGAGATATTATTCTATGCAACTCCATATTAATTTGGTATAACCTAGACAGGGTAAATGCTAACAATCAACTCTGTTAAACTTATCTTATCGCAGAGTCACAAACTCTTCGGAAGTGGAGGGGTGAATACCGATAGTGCGGTCAAAGTCTGCCTTAGTTGCCCTCATATTGACAGCGATCGCCATACCCTGAATAATCTCACCTGCATCTTTGCCTACCATGTGTACGCCTAAAACCTGGTCAGTATTACTCTCGACCACTAATTTTACCATCACCTTCTCATCTGCACCAGTTAAACTGTGAAACATTGGGCGGAAGCGAGCGCGATAACATTTAATTGCATCACCAAATTTTTCTCGTGCTTCTGCTTCTGTCAACCCAACAGTTGCAGCTTCTGGTTGGGAGAAAACAGCAGTGGGAATATTTTCTAGGGAAATAGCTCTAGGTATATTACCAAATTCTGTGTCTGCGAAAGCACGACCTAGAGCGATCGCCACGGGGGTTAAATTTGCTTGATCTATACAGTCTCCTACTGCATAAATATTAGGTTGACTGGTGCGACAGTTAGAACTGACTGCAACTGCACCCTTAACTGTTTCAACTCCAGCATTTTCTAAATTTAAACCTTCTAAGTTAGGTTTGCGCCCTGTTGCACAGAGAAATGTATCTACAATTAAGGGTTCTGAATGTTCTCCGCTCAAGTGAATTTTTAAGCCTTCTGGTACTTTCTCTACTTTTTCTACAGTTGTGTTGGTGCGGAATTCGACACCATGTTTGTTCATTCCTTCTTGTATATTGCTGCGTATATCCTCATCAAAACCAGTTAAAATTAAGTCTTTTCGGAGGATTTGAGTTACCTTAGTACCAACTCCATTGAGAATGCCGGCAAATTCGACACCGATGTAACCTGCGCCCCAAACAGCCATTGTTTTTGGTTGTTCTTTGAGGTGGAACATTTCGCGGGAGGTGATGCTGTGTTCAATTCCTGGGATATCTATTTTATCTGGTTTTCCACCCACAGCAATGAGGATTTTGTCTGCTGTGATTTTGCGGTCGTCTACTTCTACTGTATGGGAGTCGATAAATTTAGCGTATCCTTTTATTAGTTCTACTCCTGCTTTATCTAGGTTTTTGATGTGTATTTGATTTAAGCGTAGCACTTCTTTGTTGACTACATCAATGAATTTTTGCCAGTCCAAAGTTGGTGTTACTTCACTCCAACCATAGCCTACTGCATCTTTGTATAGGTGGGAAAATTGAGAACCGTAGACCATTAATTTTTTCGGAACACACCCACGGATGACACAAGTTCCTCCCACTAAATCATTTTCTGCGATCGCTACTTTTGCACCATAAGAGGCTGCCCTTTTTGAAGATGCTAACCCACCCGAGCCTGCGCCTATCACAAATAGATCGTAATCGTATGCCATAATTAAATGTCTCCCTGTTATTGATAATCTAACTTTTTTGCTGTTTCTTTGTTTTCAATTATACAGATTTATGATATATTTTAACTGCTTTGGTGAGAAATCACTAATTAAAAGGTAGGTTGAGCTAGACAAGATGAAAGCTATTGGGAAGAGGCACAAGTTCACCATAAATTAACTATAATGAACCTCAATTTATTAAGCATAAAAATTATTATATCTGCCACTACTTGGTTTTGGTTATTATTATCTAGTACAGCTTTAGCTGAAACCTTAATAACTAAGAACTTTAAAATTACGATTAGTTCTAATTGTCAAGAAGGCGAAGTAACCTGTAACAATATTTACTATCAGGGAGTGAATTTGAATACAGGTGAATCAATACAGTTAGTCGGTAAAACTCTTCATGCAACTTGTGCAGATGGAATTACACCTTGCCAATTTATCGGTTATGAATTTCGTAATGGAAGTTATCGTTATATAGTAACAGAAGATGGATTTCTTCTTGTTTATCAAGCTAGAAAACTACTCTTAGAAGAATCAGGAACTTGGGAACCTTAATTCCGACATTGTGCAATGTGAAAGTGAGATACCCAACTCCATAAAGGGTCGGGTTGGAATTGGGTAATTCACTACTAACTACTAGTAGTTTAAGTAAATATTAGGTATTAGGTAAATTCTTATTTTTTAAAACCTAAACCTAACACCTAAAACCCCGTCGAGAAACTCAACTAGCCAACAAATTCTAATCTAGGTGCTGTTTCTTTTGGCGGTTCTATACCCTTGAGATATGCTAAAACTGTATCTGCGTCAGATGTTTCAAATGGGTCATCACCGTAGTTGTCACTGTAACCTTCTTCGACAAACATCTTTTCAATTTTGCAGTCATCGACAACCATTGCATAGCGCCAAGAACGCATACCGAAGCCGATATTACACTTCTCTACTAACATTCCCATTTTACGAGTGAATTCTCCATTACCATCTGGCAGCAGGAATACATTCTTAACACCTTGCTGTTTACCCCACTGGAACATTACAAAGGCATCATTTACAGACAGACAGATAATTTGATCTATTCCCTGTGATTTGAATTCATCGTATAGTTCTTCGTAGCGGGGTAGGTGGGTAGATGAGCAAGTTGGTGTAAAAGCGCCAGGTAATGCAAACAATACAACTTTTTTGCCACCAAAAATTTCTTGGGTTGTCTTGTCTTGCCAGCGATAGGGATTAGGTCCGTCAACAGACTCATCACGGACACGAGTTTTGAATTCTACATCAGGAACGCGGTCAATAACCATACTTACCTCTAGTGATTAGTAAATTAACAATTCAATGTGTATCAGCTTTTGCTGCTGTAAATCAGAATAATTCTTATTTAAGAATATGTCAATGGTATTACATAAAATTTTTTTTGTTTTGGGATAAATGATGATTACAGAGATTTATGATATAATTTAAGGCTTATATTTTGCACTTCAAAACCTAGTATTAGTAGAACCTCCAAGTAAAAAAATATCCCATGGCACTAAAGTTAGGAGATTGGGCAGTAGGGGAAGTCCAAGAATTGGATTATTTATTTTTTGCAGCACTACGCAAATAGGGCAAAGAGCATTTATAAATGCTCTTTGCGGAGCATTTGGGCACCGAAAACTCAGTCAGGGATTACTTCAGTACGGGTAATTCATGAATTACCCGTACTGTACGGGTAATTTCGGACCGAATGCTCCGCTTTCCATGAATTACCCGTACTGACTTGTGACTTGCGCGTAGCGCTATATTCCCTTAGTCGTAGATAAAATTAGATAAACTACCACAGGGTGTAGACCGGTGAGGTTTTAGAAACCCCACCACTATCTACACCTTTAGGTCGAGTAGATAAAGCTCCACTAATACTCCAATTTGTTCATCCTATCCCTAACCCTATAAACAGTTTTTTTCTAACAAATTACTGGCTAAAAAATTAGACAATTTTAATTTTTATTGTAGGATATTTCAGTTAATATAAGTAGATGGACACAAAGAAATATAATATGCTTTGTCATTGCACGGTGGGGTGGAAAGCTAGCTCTTACATCATAAAGACATAAATAAATATAATATGCTTGAGAAATAAATATAATATGCTTTGTCATTGCAAAGAACGTTTGGAAATTTTACATTTAATTACCGAATAATGAAGGTTTAAAGCCTCTCCTTTAAAGGAGAAAGCGGTCGATCTTCGGAGCTTCCCGCAGGGTGGGATGGCGTTTTGCTGGCGCACAACGCATCCTATCGGAATGCTACGCAAACGTTAACGCGGAGCGACATGTAAAGCGGAGCGGCTCTGCACTCTTCGGGTCTCCTCGCTGTCCTCCAATCGACCAAGAGACAAGAAAAAATTTTCATGATTAGTCAATCCAATCCGTTTCAAGGAGAGGTAATT
>JBARXI010000522.1:0-7729 GCA_049647275.1 Microcoleaceae cyanobacterium | reverse complement strand
ATCATTGGTTTGGAAATAATAAAATCTTGGGAATTTCTAGGAGCATTTTCCATCACTTTTGGATTAGGAGGTTCCGTTGCTAAAGCTAAAGCAGCAAAAGTATCCATAATCAAATTCACCCACAATAATTGAGTTACCGTAAACGGCAAATTAATCCCAATAAACGGACCCAACAAAGCTATTCCACAAGCAGCAACATTTATTGTTAACTGGAAAAGGATAAACTTTTGAATATTTTGGTAAAGCGATCGCCCCCACATCACAGCATTTTCAATACTGGCAAAAGAGTCATTCAAAATAATAATATCGCTTGCCTCTTTAGCAACAGAAGTACCGCTACCCATCGACAAACCTACCTGCGCTTGATTTAAAGCAGGTGCATCATTTGTACCATCACCCGTAACTGCCACAACTTCCCCACTAGTTTGTAATAACTGCACAATACGCTGCTTATCCTGGGGTCGCGCTCTAGCAATCACCTTAACCTTTTTCAGCCGTGCCAAAACGGCTTCATCATCTAGCGAACGTAGTTTACCACCAGTAATACAACAATCATTAGCATCATCCTCAGTTATAATGCCGATTTCGCGAGCTATTTCCACAGCAGTCAGACGACTATCCCCAGTAATCATCTTGACTTTCACCCCAGCTTTTTGACATATTTTCACTGCATTCGGTACATCTTCCCGCACAGGGTCAGCGATCGCCACAAAACCCAACCAAATCAAATTGCAGTCTTGTTCAAGTTCTTTTCCTTGTTGATAGTCTTGAGGGTCTCGAATATAGGCTAATCCCAAAGTTCGCCTACCAATAGTTTCATACTTGTTTAACTCTGCTGCGATGGATACTCTTTGAGAATCTGCAAAAGGTTTGACACCCTCTAACGCCAGAATTTGATTACAAGCAGCTAGCAGTATTTCGGGCGCACCCTTAATATGGAGTATTCTCTCGCCTGTGGTGGGAGAAACTCCAAAAGTTGCCATGTACTTTCTGTCTGCTGAAAAGGTTAACTGACTGACAATATCGAAATCCTCTCGTTTGTCAATGTAGTCAATATTATTTTCTTCTAACCACAACAGCAAAGCACCTTCTGTATGGTCTCCTAGAGGAATAGATTCTTTTCCTTTTTTGTATTCTAGGTTGGCTGTACTATTAGCGCAAATTGCTTCTACGATAATGTTGTCAGCATTGAGAGTTTTCTCCTCGAAGCTAGGAAACTTCACATCACTGACCTGCATTTTGTTTTCGGTCAAGGTACCTGTTTTATCAGAACAAATGACAGTTGTAGCACCGATGGTTTCACAAGCGTGCATCCGGCGGACTAGATTATTTTGTTGAGTCATTTTCTGCATACTGTAGGCAAGGCTAAGAGTAACGCTCAGTGCTAGACCTTCGGGTACTGCCACAACGATGACTGCAACTGCAATCATAAAGTAGGTGAGGAATTTCACAGCGACATCTGCAGATATCCAGTCAGTGGGGGAAGCGGGAACCCATTCTAAATAGTATCCTACTCCGATACCGATGCCAGATATTGCCAGGGCGAGCAAAATATTTTTTAACCAGGCGATGGCGCTATCGTTTTCCAACCACTCTGGTACTTCTATTTCTTTGCCTACTGATTCAAATCCGTCTATGATTATGGGCAACCAGACTCTAGTCAGAGCAATAATTAAACTAACGGCCAAGATACTGATAATGTACCATTGTCCAAAGCTGAGATCGAGTTCTCCGGTGAGGATACCCCGTGCTACTAAGGCGATATCGATTAAGACTGCTACGGCTAAACCGAGAATGCCAATCAGATTACTCAGACGTTCGAGTTGTAGATTTAGAGGCGTTTCTACGTCTGTAATATCTAGAACGCATCTAGCAGTTTTGCCAATTTCTGTCTCATCGCCAACCGCTGTAATTTCGATGATTCCATGTCCATCGTTGACTACAGTATCTCGCAATACTTTGTTGGGCGGATAAGCGCAGCCAGTATGACTGTTAGAGGATAAGTTTGCATCTGCTATTTTGGTAACAGGCATTGCTTCTCCGGTTAAACTAGCTTCATTAACTTGTAGGGAAACTGCTTCTAATACTTGACCGTCTGCTGGTATTTCATCTCCGGTTTCTATGAGTACAATATCACCTACTACTAAGTCTTTTTTCGGAACTGTTGTCAGGTTATTATCCCTAATTACTGTGATGGGAATTTCATCATTTACTTGGTTGAGAATATCGAATTCTTTGCTGGCTTTATATTCATTTAAAAAAGCAACAGAGGTAGCAAGAAGGATAGCAGCAATAATGCCTAAACCTTCTACATAATTTCCTTCAAAAATTCCTACAGTAATCGCAATAACAGCAGCTATGATTAGAATCTTAATTACTGGATCGTCGAACTTTTCTAACCATAATTTCCACCATGGCGATCGCTTGGGTGGCGTTAATAAATTATAGCCGTATTTTTGCCGACTTGCCTCAACCTCAGCCTGTGTAAGTCCTCGATACCGGCTTTGTTTTTGGCGCGGTTCTTGAGTAGTTTTCATTGATTAATCTCCTTGCCAAATTTTAATTTGATGGGTATTTTGATGCTTTTAGTATTTTATCGTTTTTTTTCTTAACTTTATTAATATATCTTAAATTGGTGATTTTGTCTATAAATGTTTATAATCAATCGAGTGAGTATATTTTCTTTGTCTTTTGCGGATACAAAAAAATATCATCAATACATTATCCTCTAAATTTAAGTTATTAAATATAGTAGTCATATTATTTTTGAAGAAAATGTTGATTGAACGTTTAGAACAGATAAATTGGAATAAAGTACCAAAAATTATATCTTTATTTTCTGGTTGTGGAGGAATGGACTTACCATTTCATCAGACAGGTTTTAAAGTAGTTTGGGCAATTGATTCAAATTTTTATGCCTGTAAAACTTTTCAAAGAAATATTGCTGATGTCATCGAGCATAATCAAATTGAAAACATAGATATTAGTGAAGTTCCAGAGGCGGATTTAATTACAGGAGGTTTTCCTTGTCAGGATTTTTCAATGATTTGGAAGCGTCCTGGTTTAGAAGGAACTGGAGGCAATTTATATACATACTTCCTATAATTTGTTAAACAGAAACAGCCAAAGGCATTTATAGCAGAAAATGTCAAAGGCTTATTAAGTGCGAACAAATCTCTTGCAATTCAAAGGATAATATCAGATTTTCAAAGTATATCTCCAGGCTATTTAGTCAAACCTAAATTATACAAATTTGCTAATTACGGAGTACCTCAATTTAGGGAAAGAGTAATTTGAGTAGGGATTAGAATGGATACAGGTTTTAATTTTATTCACCCTCAGCCAGAATATGGTCATGGTCGTAAATATCCTTATAAAACTGCTGGTAGAGCACTCAAAGATGTAGAAAAAGTTCCCTACAATAATGGGCAACAAAAAATTCAACCTCGAACAATTGAAATATTGAAAAGAATAAAAGCTGGAGGTAATTTTAGAGATATTCCTGAAGATAGCCCTTACTATGTAAAAGGAATGATTAGTCATGTTTATCGGCGAATTCACCCAGACAAACCTGCTGCTACAATTATTGCAGGTGGGGGTGGAGGAACGTGGGGTTATCATTATCCGGAACCAAGGTTTTTAACAAATAGAGAAAGAGCAAGATTACAGACATTTCCCGATCATTTGATTTTTGAAGCTTCTTTTACTGAAATTAGAAGACAAATTGGTAATGCAGTACCTCCAGATGGAATAGTTTCTATTGTTGAGTCTTTGATTCCGCTATTCAAAAATGATTATCAGAAAAAAGATTTATATAGTATTAGTAAACATTTACAAGTTATGTCAATAAAAGACAGATTAAAATTCGCAGAATTAGAATCAGATGAATAAGCAATACAGTTAAGTTTACTGTGATGTTTTAGGATTAATTTTATGGCTATTTATACTAATTATCCAGATTTTGGAGGTTCTTTTGGAGACCGACTTAACACTCTTTTAAAAAAAGCTACTTCTGTTACTATTGCATCTGGTTATACTTCAGGAATTACCCTACAACAGTATGAAGAAGATATCACTAGAATTGTTAATAATGGTGGTAATTTTACATTATTAGTTGGTATGGGAATTTTTGAAGGATTAAACCGACATACTTATAACAAACTCGCTGAGTTAAATAGTTTTTTGTTGTCTGCCAATACTGAATGTGGAGGTGTTAGATTTGTATGGAACCCACCACCATTTCATGGCAAGATTTATAAAATAAAATATCAAAATGAATTTCTTTACTTTGCAGGCTCTTCAAATTTTTCTAAAAGAGGCTTATTTGACAATTTAGAATTTACTTGTAAAATTACTGACATTGCTACGATCAACCAAACAGAAGCCTATATAAATTGGCTACTCACTGATAATATATCGGTAAATATTGCTAAGTGTGAATCATTTCCAATTATTGAATCAGTAAAAGCTAGCCGAAAAAAGATTAACTTTCAGAAAGCAGAAACTCAACCAATTATTAATTCTACAGTTCCTTATTTAGATATATCTTTAGCTAGAGTTGAGCAGCAACAAAAGTCAAACTTAAATACTTTTTTTGGAAAAGGAAGATGGAATAGAAAAACAGGTATTGTGATTCCTAGAGACTGGTTTGAAGTAGAAATTATTGTAGATATAGCTACAACTAAAAATCCTATTTATCCTAAAGGAGATTTTGTTGCTTACACTGATGATGGTTTAGTATTTCCCTGTCGAACTCAAGGCGATTATCATAAAAATTTGAGGTCAAAAGATGACTTAAAAGTTTTAGGTCATTGGATAAAAGGTAAACTAAAAAAACAGGGAGTTTTAGAATTATTTAAATCAGTCACAAGTCAAACATTAGAATAATATGGCAAAAATTACATTAGGATGTATAAATTATCTGATTCAGATTACTATTTAGTGTTTTAACTAATAGGGATGTAAGTAGCGATTATTATTGAAAACTTTGCTAAATATCTACTAAGCTGTTATACCAAGTTGAACAAAGAATATTACGAAAAATTGGAGTGAAATGAATATTTTAGAGATAATGTCTCTTTGACTAAAAATCAAACTTAACCCTAATAAATTATGAAAAACTATTTCTCCTGGCTCCCGATCTGAAATAGGTTAATGTTTGCTACAGAGGATTGATAGGTAGTAGGGGAGATAGCAGAAGTAGATAGACAAAATTAATTACACACAAATTAAAGCTAAAATGCAAATCTTGCAATAATCCAGTGTGTAAGTATTTCTGTCCTGGTACTTAATTAGTTGTATTTTATATAAAATTACTTTTTTACTCTCTGGCTCAACTTCCAGCTTTTGTAAAATACCTGTAGTATGATTTTTCGTATTTCATATGACTTATAGTAACAACTTAACTATTTCTTAGGAGTCAGGAGTCAGAATGAATAGCTTTGGTACCATTTATTAGGTCATAAATTATCTTTTTACTCAAAGGTACATTTACTTTAAAGTCTTTTAATCACCCAAATTATTCGTAATATTCTGTTTTAAAATTGGTATTATGCTTTAAAACTAATGTTAAAGATTAGGCAAAAGTAAAGAAATTGCCAGAAACTTTGTTAATTATATCTATCCCGATTTGAATCGGTTTTAGCTGAGTACAATTTAGTTAAAGATTAGCTTTTTCAAAATCTGTAATGTGCAAAAGCTAATCTTTGTCTTGTCAATTCGATAGCTCAAAAAATGGAACAACATTTAGTAAAAAATAAGAATTTGCCGCAAATATTTATTTTAATTTTATTAGTCTATCCACTACGAATAAAATCGAATCTCCAAAATTCTAAACCAATCCCATTGGAGGCATAGTTAAACCGTTCAAAGTCTGCCTCTTTTCCGACTCACTCAAACCTTTACTCTGCACTAAAACCCCAAAATTTCCCAACCCCATTGGGTCTATTAATGAATGTAATGCTTCTCGCATTCGCAAAACTTCCTGAATAGAAAATCCTTGATTATTTGATAATTCATTTAATCTATCTCCCAAACCTAACGCCATTAAAAATAAAGCCTGTTGAGTAAAACCTAGATTTTCTAATCCTGACAAAATTCCTTGTTTTTCCAATGCCGTAAAATCAACATGAGCCGTAATATCTTGTCGCCCAATATTCCAATAAGGGTCATTATTTCGATGATGCTGATAATAACATTGTAACGTTCCCTGTCTGCGCATGGGATTATAATAACGCGCTGCTGAATAACCATAATCAATAGTTAACAAATATCCCTTTTGCAGTTTAGAGGCAACAGTCTTTATCCAATCCAAAGATTGTAAATTTACTTCACTTTGATAACCTTCTGCGTCTGGAAATGACACTAAATCTATACCCACTAAATTCAAATATTCAGCAATTCTAGGAGTAGAAGTTTCACCAGTTATTTCTACAAATTTTCCTTCTGAGTCAGAGGTGACATAAACTTCTCGAATTTCCCCATTTTCTATTCTAATCTGATGCACTGGAAAAGCATCGACTAATTCATTAGAAAAAAAACACCCCGTAATTGAACTATGAGAAACTTCATCCCAATTACACCACCTCACTTTATATGAATTCAACCTTTGTTTTTGTTCCTCTTTTAAAACTTCTGACTTTTCGATAATCAGATATTCCATTGTTTGGAAAAAATCCAAATGGTTTTGCTTTAAATACCCTAAAATTTGCTCTGCTAAAATTCCCTGACCAGCACCCATTTCTACAAGAGTAAAATTATGAGGTCGATTGAGAATATTCCACATTTGTACAAATTGTTCTGCCAATAATTCTCCAAAATCTGCACCCCAATGAGAGGATGTTAAAAAGTCTCCTTGTTTGCCAATATTCACAGGATGACTTGCATAATAACCAGATTGGGGATGGTACAAAACCAAATCCATATATTCAGCAAAAGTAATCCGTTTTTTTGGAGATTCAGAAATGCTTTGACGGATGATTTTACACAAATTTTCGTTATTGTTGTTGATAGTCAGTTTTGGTTGATTCATAGTTTAAGAAAGTATGCTCTCTACACCCTCATAATAAAACTCTTTGAGACATTCGGCAAAACCAGTAAAATCTAGTTCATCACTTAGAGAAGTTCTCAGTAATTCAACTTCTTTTTCTTGGATGTTCGACACAAAGACAAGTTCATTTCCTGTTATATATCCTTAAAACTTAGGCAGAAAGATTTTCTTTACAAACTTATAGTTGATACCTATAAGATGTGGTGTTGAGAATTTTAAAATATTCCAATCTATTAGTCTATAATAATTTTTTTGATAATAAACTCCTGTTATATTTATATCAAAATCTGAACCTAGTTCTTCAATTAAACTTTTAACTACATCAGGAATTTTTTCCAAAGTTTGTTTTACTAATGTGTGAAATAACTCTCTTTGTACAGAATTATCAGTAGAAGCTGATAGTTTATTTTTTATTTTATCTAAAACTGTTTCAGTTTTATTGTCTTCCTGACTTTCTGCTTCTTGAATATCTATCAAAGTTTCTTGAAGTTCAGGAATAGACTGTCAGCGAGAGTCAATTTTTATATTAAAAGCTCTATCAAAAATTCTATTTATCTTATACCAAATTCAAGAAAGATTGTTACAGTAAAATCTTCTGCTTAACGGAATTGAAAAATATTAACTTTTTATTTCTTATACCTACCACCTAACACCTAACACCTAATACCTTGAATAGCCAAT
>JBARXI010000521.1:0-2628 GCA_049647275.1 Microcoleaceae cyanobacterium | reverse complement strand
GATAAAATTGCAGAAAAGTGAGCGGTTATTGAAGCGGATTAATTTGGCTCTGAAAACTTTGATTTTTACTTGTATAACTGGCTTGAGTTTCTTATCAGCTTCAGTCTTATTCGTGGCAAAATTTATTAATGCTGCGATAGTGGTTTTTATTTTGTCAGGATTAGGATTTTTATTTGTACTCCAGTCAGGATTTAAATTATCTGTTAGAGAAAAACTGGATAAAATTGCAGAAAATGAACTATAGATTTAGTTTTTACGGAAAAGAGCTAGAAACATTATGATTTGGACAATTGCTATGGACCTTTGATAATTCTGATAATATAGCTACCTAAAAGATTTATGAAATAAAATTGACATAAATAGTGAAAAATGGTATTAATTATTTTTATTTACTGTAAATACTAATTAGCACAAGATATACGAAAGTAATAGGGAAAAATGCAATTTGAGGGCCGATTTTCCCCTCAAATTAGCCTTATAGATATTCAAATATCATCGGTAAAGTTTTTTAATTACTCAAGGTGGCGAGTGTAATATTGTTTGATAAGGCTTTGTATAGCACGACGCATTAAGGGCGCGGACATTCTTCTGTTGCCTGTTGCCTATTCCTTGTTGCTTTTGAACCTAGATTTATTATCCTAACTAAAAAACGTACTGCTATACAACTGACCCTTACAGTTGTCTGGAAAGACCTAGCACTTTCCTCCTCTCAAGAATTAAATAGTAAAAAAAGCAGCAAACTACTGGTATCGTATTGTGGAAGCAACTTTAGTTGAGAAAATACTCACAACATGGGGAAAGTTTATCAACGGGTTTTGCTCAAGTTGAGCGGCGAAGCCTTGATGGGAAGTCTGGGCTATGGCATAGATCCGGCAGTAGTCCAAGGAATTGCTCAAGAAGTAGCAGAGGTAGTGGCCACAGGAATTCAAATGGCAATTGTTGTCGGAGGCGGTAATATTTTTAGAGGTGTAAAAGCAGCCTCGAAGGGAATGGACCGAGCAACGGCAGATTATGTTGGTATGATTGCCACTGTGATGAATGCCATTACCTTGCAGGATGCCCTCGAACAAGCAGGAGTACCGACAAGAGTCCAAACAGCGATCGCCATGCAGGAAGTAGCCGAACCTTATATTCGCCGTCGAGCTATTCGCCACCTGGAAAAAGGCCGGGTGGTAGTTTTTGGTGCTGGCTCTGGTAATCCATTTTTTACCACTGACACCACTGCAGCTTTACGAGCAGCAGAAATAGATGCCGAGGTAATTTTTAAGGCTACTAAGGTCGATGGGGTCTATGATTCCGATCCAGAAAAGAATCCACAGGCCAAACAATACGAATCCCTAACTTATGGGGAAGTATTGACCCAAGACTTACGGGTAATGGATAGCACGGCGATCGCTCTTTGTAAGGAAAATAATATCCCGATTATTGTATTTAACCTTTCGGTCTCCGGTAACATCCGTAAGGCCGTTATGGGAGAAAAGATTGGAACTATTGTGGGAGGTTTTGATGAATCTAGCAGACGCTGAAAGTAGTATGAAAAAAGCTGTTGAAGCTACTCAAAAGTCTTTCAACACTATTAGAACTGGGAGAGCTAATGCCTCTCTTCTGGATCGAGTAATGGTAGAGTATTATGGAGCTCCAACTTCACTAAAATCTCTGGCAAGTATTAGCACGCCAGATGCTAGTACTATTAATATTCAACCCTTTGATAAAACTAGTCTCAGTCTAATTGAGAAAGCCATTAATATGTCAGATGTTGGTCTGACTCCTAATAACGATGGGTCTGTAGTGCGACTAAATATACCTCCAATGACTAGCGAACGTCGTCAAGAAATGGTCAAGTTAGCTGGTAAATTTGCTGAAGAAGGAAAGGTGTCTGTTCGTAATGTTCGTCGTGATGCTATTGATTCAGTTCGCAAACAAGAAAAAAATAGCGATATCTCTAAAGATGAATCGCGAGATTTGCAAGACGAAATTCAACAGTTAACAGACAAGTATACGGCTAAAATAGACGACTTACTCTCTGTCAAAGAGAAAGATATTACCACTGTTTAAAAAATAGGGAAATAAAAATTATAAGTCAAAAATTAAGAGTTGAACTACCACGGTCATAGAAAATTTCTTTGTGAAAAAATGAGTATTTTAAAGAATACTTAGGTAAGGTCGAAACTCTTAACTTTAATTAGGGGCGGTTTTGTAGATTAATTTTGGTGAAAATCAATAACCAATCCATTAAACCCCAGGGTCATTTCATTCTAGATTTTAGCAATGAATTTACTTACTTTCAGATAGGGAAAGATAAATTATCTAAAGATCGAAATAACGTATTTTCGTCAAGACATAACATGGCAAAGTTTAGAATGAAATAGCCCTGATTAAACCTACACCCTAAGAAATTGACTTTTTCTCATTTGACAAAATCACAAAAAATCTAGGTATTATAAAGTTAAAAACAATGTTTGATTGTATCATTGTAGGCGCAGGCCCGGCAGGTGGAACAGCAGCTTATCATTTAGCAAAGAAAGGACATTCTGTTTTAGTAATAGAAAAAGAATCTTTGCCCAGAATTAAAGCTTGTGGAGGTGGGGTATCTCCGGCGATCGCTCAATGGTTTGATTTTGATTTAAG
>JBARXI010000520.1:0-1637 GCA_049647275.1 Microcoleaceae cyanobacterium | reverse complement strand
GCTTTACGGTTTAATCCTGTTAATGCCCTGAGCAACCTGTCTTGTTTTAAGGCTCGTTCAATATTTAGCATTTTCCTGGCCAATTTAGTCTTGAATCATTTTACCTTATTTCCCAACAACTCTAATGAATATAATCACAATGCAGAGCAAAATCTCGCTCATCTCTAATCAAATGTTCCCAAAAACGACGCTGCCAAAGATTACTTTCTTTTCGCTTTTGTCGTGACAGAGAAACTTCTCGATCAATAGCTAATTCTTGCCCATAATGTTTAGTAACATAGGTTTTTATCAGTCGCAACCTCATGGAAAAATCCCCATCATTGGGAGGCAAAGTCCACAGACAATGAAAATGTTCTGGTAGCAAAACAAAAGCATCAATAGAAAAAGGATGTTTATCCCTTACCCTTTCGAGCGCTTCTCTGAGAGCTTTTCTACCAACCTCGCTACACAGCCAAGTTTCTCTTTGAGAAGTTACTTGAGTGATAAAATATGTTCCACTAGAAATATTAGGTCTTCTATAATTAGCTCTTGTAGGGTGCGTTAATGAAATTTAACGCACCGCCTATCCCAGATGTTTCGGTGAGTTACAAATCACGCTTTTCATGTAGGGGAGCAAAACACATCCTATTGGACTTATAATTATCTCCATTAGTGTATGATTGTAGGGTGCATTAATGAAATTTAACGCACCGCCTAATATTTTGGTGCGTTACGCGATCGCTAACACACCCTACGAAATTTTATTCGATGAACTGAGAACTGAAATAATTAATGAATTAATATCGTGGTAAAAGCTTTATCATTTCCCTTATGGGTTTAATACCCCACCGTCAACTGGAGTGCTCAAAATTGTTTGGGGTTAGAATCTCCATGCAATTTTCTCTCCTGACTCCTGACTCCTGACTCCAGCAGTCCTTCTTCAATTGATACAGATATTTTAGTCGCTGCATTATGGACTAATCATCCTAAATATTCAGCCTATTTTTCACGATTAAAAAAAGTTAAATCTGGAAATATTCAAGGAATAATTTGTACTCATACTTTGGCAGAACTCTATTCATTTTCAACTCGCCTTCCTATAAAACCTCCTGTTTATCCCCAACTTGTACAACAATTAATCAGAGAAATTTTAGCATAATTTGAACTAATTTATCTCTCTGCTAAAGATTATTAAACTGTTATTAATAAAATGGTAACTTTGAATTTAATAGGAGGTTGGATTTATGATGCTTTAATTACTCAAGTTGTTTTTAAAGCAGAGGTTTATCGGTTACTTACTTTAAATCCTAACTATTTCATACGTCTTGGTGAAGAAATAGTACGAGCGCCATCTTTTAGGGTGCGAAGCATGAAATGTAACGCACCTTATTGATGGGTATTTGTTTGAAAATGGGAACCTTAACCCACCATCACCATATTCGGTGCGTTGCGAGATACGCTAACACACCCTACGTTTTTTAGGACTAATTTTATTTCTAGTTCACCTCCAAGTTTTAATTTAATGTTTCTTTAAAATCTGCACAAGCAGTCTCAGTTAATTCCTGTAACTCGGCATTTTCTTGATATATTTCTGCATATAATTGTGCCGACTCTTCTAAACCTTGAACTTCTAATTCTAACTGTAATTTCTGCAAAGC
>JBARXI010000519.1:0-11040 GCA_049647275.1 Microcoleaceae cyanobacterium | reverse complement strand
CGCAGTGCCAGATCATCTATCTCTAGCCTCTTGATTTTTTGCTCTTTTTCTTCTGGACTCATGGTTGAAGACTACCAGATTTTTTCCCTCATGGGAATATTCCTTTCTTTCCTACCTGGGCAGTTACTATAAAACTGAGAAATTCTCAAGTCAATTAGTGCTTGTAGATAGGATGTTTCCTAGTTCTCAGATATGTTCTAATTGCGGAAATCATCGTCACAAAATGCCTTTGAAAGAGCGCGTTTATGTTTGTCCTGATTGTGGTCACACAGAGGATAGAGATTTAAATGCGAGCAAAAATATAGACCGATGGTTTGAGAATATTTATATTCCTGAACGGTCAGAAACGGTAAGCTCTACCGGGATTGCCTGCGGAGTGGACAAACCTCTTAGAAGTCATTCTAAGACCACGTTGAAACAGGAAGTTAACAGCAAAACAAATGATTATCCAGTTAAGTCGAGATTTAGGTAGTTTTGGGTAGGTTTAATTGAGCGGTTTACACAAACGATACCAACGGAAATGGCATAATACTAATTCGATCAAATAATAGCAGTAGGGGCAATTTATAAATTGCCCCTACTCCGACTAAGCAACAGCCTAACAATTTGTAGCCAGCTTTTTTCCCATTGCCATAATCGCTATTTCCTTTTGTGACGAAATATTCTATAAAGCTGGGCTGAGGATTACTATATATATATTGGGTTAATTATACAAACTCAACTCTAAGCTTTACTTAATTGAAAGAATATCGAGCGTCAGAAAGCATCACTCAATCAAATTCTGTTCTTGTCATATCCTGACTATTACTAGAATCTTTACCCTTAATTTTAGGTAAATTACTTTCAGGGATTAATGTCAACTCTTTATGAGATAAATTTTGATTTTTTTCTAGAAAGTTTGACGCTACTTCTTCCATAACAATTTTTAGTTTTGGCCCAGAATTTCCTAATCGAATCATCATTTTATCTACCACTGATACCTGAATAATCGGTTCATTATTCACATAAGTACCGTTAGCACCAAAATTAATTATAATCCAACTAGAATCATCTTGCCATAACTCCACATGATGGCGGGAAACTACCGCACTATAAATCACAACATCATTATCACTTGCCCTACCTATACGAACTAATGATTCTGATTCAAAACTCCAATGTTGAATCGAAACTGACTGAGTCGGATGCAATAAACTAATAGTAATCACTGATACTAATGTTTCAATATAGTTAATTATATAGCGCTTCGCGCTCTTGTCATTACAACTTATAGCCCAGGATACCGACTAGAAAAGGCGTAGAAAAACAATGTGTAAATATGCCAGAGCTAACCGCTATAACTGTATTTATAAGTTATCTCTATCTTTTTCTGTAGTTGAGCTATTTTTCCATTGAGATTTTACCCCATCAATTTTTTCCTTGGCTTGAGTAGTTACCTGTTGAATTTTACTATGAAACCGATCGGAATTTAATTTTGTTTTTCTTTCCACAGACTTACCCTGAAATTCTTCTACTTTTTGTTGAGCTTGTTCTGCTACTACTTTTGCCGTTTCTTGAGCTTGTTTTTTGACAATTTGTGCTCTTGCTTGAAATCCTACAGCTAATTTTTGAGTTTCACTTCGTGCTACATCAATATGTTTCTTAGTTCTGACTAAATCTGCTTCTAAAAATTCCTGAATTTGCTGTATTTTTTGATTAACTCGTTCAGTATAAAGTTCAGGCTCTTCTATTGTAGCTTTTGTCACTATTACTCGTTTAGTACCTACAGTAGAAACTGCTTCTGGCGACAGCAGATAAATACTATCAAAGAGACTCCACCAGCTATTATATTTAAACAAATAATTAGTTATCTCACCAGTCTTGAAATTTAGCAGATATTCGACAATAAAACCCACTTTATCTCCCGTATCAGTCCATACTTCATTACCAATTATATCTACAATATTATGGGGTTTTTCTAACTGATTTGGTTCTACATTTAGATTTACTAAAATAGCATCAGTACCAACAGTATCAATTTGTTTCCAAGCAAAATATTTTTTCTGTTTGTTAAAAATACCTGACTTACAGGTAAAACCTATAACTTGATGAGATTGGGGATTTAACCACAATTCTGCTACTTGCCCTTGGTCTTGAACTGTTTCACAGTCAAGCACTAATCTTTTCAAAAGTTGCTTGTGCTCGATCGCTTCTGGTATTTTATTCATAATTTTACTCCGGCACAGAGTTTAGATATATAAAAATATATAGCAATTTTCGGCGTGATTGTGAAAAAAATATCTTGTAATTAGGGAACAGGAATCAGAGTTTCAGACTTTTTATCTATAATCTTGAATTTTTTACAAATCATTTCTAATTGCTATAGAATATGAAAATTTATTAAGGAAATAGCAAAAAATAAATTATCTAATTCTTTCACTCTTCGTACTCCCCACTCTTCTCAATTCAGTGCAATGGGATATTATTTTACGAGGGCAGTCCCTAAAAAAGTTTTTTCACTCACCTCCTTTACAGTGGGGTTTTAGATCATAGCCGGATAATTAGTGATGCAAAAAACTATCCTCTCTATAACAGGGCAAATCTCTTTATTCTCCCAACTCCCTTATTTACAGCGTATTCAACCTGACATGATATTATACCAATTGTTAAAATTACTGCTACATTTGTCAGCTCGGAAAAATAACTTTCAAAAGAACAAAAGTTACTAAATACTAAGCATTTACTCCCACAAATAATATTTATAAATAGAAAATACCAATATAGCAAAGTTTTTGATAATTGGTATTAGAACCGTGATTTTTTAATATAGCAATTCCCAAGAAGCGTGAGGTACAACTAAGTAGGCGATCGCTAATCCAAGTCAACCCCTAAAATAGCATTTCTGAGTCAGTCTCAAGTACAGTAACAACAATGAATAAACCAGTTACTCAGATCACCCTGAGATATTCGTAAGAAAGCAAATTCAATGGCTTGAGCTAAATCAGGATAAGTTCTTGGGCCAATTTGACCTAAAATGCTTTTGAGTTTTGACCAACAGTTTTCAATCGGATTAAAATCAGGAGAATAAGTAGGAAGATAGATTAACTAAGCTCCCACTCCTTCAATTAAAGCTCTAATTTTCTCTCCTTTGTGAATTGAACAATTATCCATGATTACACAAGCTCCTCTCCACAATTTCGGTAGTAACTTTTGAGAGATAAATGCCTCAAAAGTAACAGCATCAATCCCTCCGATCAAACTACATTGAGAAATCATACCTGGGAAACTCATCCCAGCAATAATAGAGACATTTTGACCTTTTTTGTGAGGACGTTCACCATAAGCTCTTTGACCTTTCTGAGAACGAGCAAATAAACGTACTAGAGCTAAATTGACTCCACATTCATCCAAAAAAATCAGGTCTTTGGCCGAAATTTTCTTAACTTTTTCCCAGAACTCGCTCCCTTTGTTTTTGTACTTTTTAAGTTCCTTTTTCCGTTGCCTGTAGTGTATTTTTTTTGACAGTTAAATTCAGACGACGCAGCATTCTGTCTACTGTTGAACGACCAATTAGAATTCCTATCGAGAATGCCTGTTGATGACGAAGTTCCTCCAAGGTCAGATCATTATTATTGTTAACTAACTCCTCTAGAACCTTTAACTGAAGAGGGTTGAGTTTTATGGGTGTTTGCTTTGTTCGGACTCCCGGAGTAATATTTCCTGTCTGTCGATATTGTCTAAGTAATTTTTGGATAAAGCTTAAAGCTAGATGGAATTGCGCGGGCTAATTGACGCCATCGATATATTCCCTTCATTATAAACATCAATAATTTTTTGTCTAAGGTCAATAGAATAGGCTTTCATCAGTTTAGGGGTTGACTTTTGATTGGCAATCGCCTACTTCATTGTATCTCACGCTTCTTGGGAAATGCTATAATTGCTAAGTGCTTAGGCAAAATTAATTACACAGTTCTCAATGTAATAATAAATCGCTGTATTTTTTTAGTCTAAGCTATTACAGCCTTTGTTGTTTTCTCTGTTGATTAGGTTACTAATTTTGCATGACTACTTATATAGCAAAAAAGTAGTTGGTTATATAAAATACAAAAAATAATGCTATGCTTATTTATCAATTCAGTTATTAAATAATAATTGGGATTCAGTAAGGTTTTTAAGGATTATAGCCATGAATTCAATAATGGATAATTGATAATGGATAATTGATAATTACCTCTCCCTAAAAGGAAGAGGATTGAATAAAAGGAAAATTTTTTCTTCTCTTGGTCGATTGGATATGGCGATCTTCGGAGCGGCTCTGCACTCTTCGGGTCTCCTCGCCATCCCACCCTACGGGGAGCTCCGCTTTTTCCTACGGAATGCTCCGCAAACATGTCGGCGACAGCCGTTAACGCAGTTGTGCGCCAGCAAAACGACCGCTTGTTTCTCCTTTAAAGGAGAGGCTTTAAACCTTAATTATTCGGTAAAGATATATTATTTTTGATTTCCCCGATCCCCGATCCCTACTATCAATAAAATGTGGCAAACATTAAGGTATTTCATATTAGGACATATACTGATGATGAACCTTAGACAGAGATTTTTTTTTCCACTGTTGCCATAAGAGAGCTGTTGCCTGTTTCCTGCTATAGATAAAACAAATAAATTTCCGAATGTCTGAGTTTGAATTTAAAAATTTGAAGCGATTTTCTACAATTACAGAACGAAACCAAAGCCGTGTGTTGAGCAAGCGATCGGGAAGTTGGCTATCTGCGGGGTATTAAACCCCATAGATAGCTTTGGGGAGTATCATATATCTCGACAACTAATCAGCAGATAAAGCCCGGGGCTTATAGCTCCCAAAACCGCTCCTCAGCTAATATATAGCAATCTTATTTAAATCATGAATTTTTGGTTTCGGTAGATTAGCTGGTAGGTAGAATCCGCTAATAAATACACTGCAATTTTTCACAACACCAGGGGTGTTATATAAGCTAAAAAACTATATATAGTCTGGCATTATATCCCTAGAATTAATTAAAATTTTCAGGGGTTGAAACACCAAGCTAGTCTGTACTTAACCCACCGAAAACGGGATAAATCCAGGTTTATTAAAGTCTGTTGACAGACTCCTAAGCTAGACAAAATATATAGCTGTGAGCTTACCTATACTTTTACTTTTTGAGCCCTTTCGAGTTGAAAAAACTCCCTGTTTTGCCTCTTGATACCCCCCATCTAATAATAGTAGAACTAAGAAAGTTGAAATAGGAATGCAACCAAGTCTCCTTTACCTAAAGAGATTCGATCGCCAGTTCTTAAGCGATGTCGATTTCCTCTTGTTAAAGGAACATTGTTGACATAAGTGCCATTAGAACTACCCATATCTTCAATATAAAAAGCATCTCCCTCTACTCGAATGTCAGCATGAGTGCGAGAAACAACTTCAGAATCAGGAAATCCCGAAACATCAATATCTGGTGGCACTCGGTCATTCGGCTTACCTATATGAATGACAGATAGATTAACTGGCAATTCAATATTTGTATCCGTTCTAATGTGTAGCAACTTTGCAAACTGTTGCTGTAACTGAGTCTTTGCCGGAGCCGCAGTTGGTTTCACCACAGCCGGAGGTGGTGAACTTGGTACAGGGGAAGCAACAACTTCACTAGCAACATTAATAGTTTGTACTGGCTCCTCACTAGGAATAGGAACATTAGTGTTGCTAGATTTTTCGGCGTTGGATCTACCAGAAACTAAAGGCTCAGGTTCGAGCAGAGGTTCTAAAGGGTCTAATTCTGGTAAATTACCCACAGACGTAACAGGCTCAGGGGTTTCTGAATCTGGCACAGATACAGGGGATACCACCGTTGGCATTACTGCTGGATCTGTTTGAGGTGAAACTTTACTTTCTTCTGTACCATCATTCGCTCTAAGATCGAAGCCACACTGACCACAAAAAGTGGCATCAGCCTGAACGGTCGCGCCACAATTAGGGCAGTTTGTGGTTACAGGTAAAGGAGTGTAACAAGCTTCACATTGGGTTGCTCCATCAGGGTTCTGATGATTGCAATTAGGACAGACAATCATTAATCTTCTCCTTGCTATCGGTCAGAGGATTTAAACACTGACACGAACATCACACTCATATTTAACTTTTCGATTCTAGCAAGATTTGAGGCCATTAATACTTTAGTCTCAACCTCTTGGTAGACCTCAAAAGTCCACAGTCTGAACTGATTCACTCCCGTTCTACCGAACTTACCCAAACCAGAGTTTGAAGCTATCGAGACTAGCTTCAGTGCTTCACTGAGAACTACTGACCTAAGTCTGTGATTTATTCTCTTCACAAGCTTAAATTCGGTAGGAAGGGAACTCCACCTACCTCCACCTACTAAAATCTATTAATCGCAGTTGCCTAATCGCCCGAAGCTTTTTCCTGTCTAAAGGCGCGCTCCCCACCTAAGTACCTTGCAAATCGGACGGCCACCCAAAAAACTGCCAGCCCGGTAGCTATACCATATTTATAGCTGCTATATTTGATCTTCTGTTTTGACTCCTGTAAGTAACCACCTAAGTTCTCCCTGAGGTTGTATGAGTCGGCTTGGATAAGTCATTTCATCAGCTTTTTCTGCAAATACCCGATCCAATGCAGCTTGTTTGTCTGGGCCAGAAACTACAAAGATGACAAAACGAGCTTGATTAATTAATGGAACTGTGAAAGTTAATCTCGGTTGGCCATCTTTATTGCCCACTGTAATTAGGCGATCGCGTACTCGTAAAGCATTTGTATGGGGAAATAAAGAAGCTGTATGACCATCATCTCCCATACCCAAAAGAATCAAATCAAAACGAGGAAACTCCTCTTGTGAAACCTGAAAAAATTCTCGCAAATGACGCTCGTGGGTAGCAGCATCAGCTTCTGCGTCACCAGCCCCTGTAGGCATAGCATGAATATTTGTTGCCGGCATTGGTACTTTATCTAGCCAAGCTTGCCGGGCCATTCTTTGATTACTGTCTGAATGCTCAGGAGAAACATAACGCTCATCACCCCAAAATATATGAATCTTATCCCAAGGTAGATTGTGAGTCGCCATTGATTCATAAAATGGCTTCGGAGTACTACCACCAGCTAAAGCCATGGTGCATTGGCCTCGCTCTTTAATCGCCTCCTGAATTTTCGGCAAGCAAATTTCCTGGGCTCGTTCGATCAACTTTTCCCTGCTCTGTAAGATTTCTACTTGTTTGTTCATTGTTTTTGTGCTAGGCTATGAGGTTGTGCTATTTAGTAAGTGATTAACTTTTGCTCAATTAAGATTAAGCATCAAAATCATGTTATAGTGGTTTTGCTAGAAAACTCGAAACAAATCACACAGTTTTTTCTCAGAATAATAAAACTTTTTCAACCAGCTTGTAGTAGTCCACCGCACTACAATTTCCGGCGTTAGAATTGGGAGCAAGGGTTATGGCAGGTAACGCTGCGCGATTTGTGGTTTTTACCGAATAATTAAGGTTTAAAGCCTCTCCTTTAAAGGAGAAAGCGGTCGAGGGATGGCGATCTTCGGAGCGGCTCTGTAAGAGCGGGTCTCCTCGCCATATCCAATCGACCAAGAGACAAGAAAAAATTTTCATGATTAGTCAATCCAATCCGTTTCAAACAGAGGTAATTATTAATTATTAATTATTAATTATTAATTGTTGAATCATACCTTTGATGTTGAGATTCTCAGACAGAATGTAGGTCGCCAATCCGACGGCGAATCTATGATTTTCATCTACATAACTGGTCTAGACCGCCACGCTTCTCTGGCCTCTTCGGTTTGCCATCGCAATCTAACCAACAATTAGCAATTTTGTTATGTACTTTAGCTACTTTTATTCTGGCTTAATTTCTGTTACTACTTCCAAGTTGTTTTCTAGATCATCTTTTTTGAACTAATCTCAGTCTTTTATGATAGCGCAGCTCCTCCGCAGGAGGCTATTTTCTATAATAAATATTTTGGAGGCTTAATCTTTTGACCATCACATGTAACAATGAAAGACTCTAACAGGACTTACGCAAAGACATTATATATAGCGCCTACTCATTTAAGCGATCGCCTGAATATTTTTACCATTGTTAAAACCTACTAAAAACTACCTATCAAATTGCAATAGCCTTGAATTTTATTGCTGGTTTCTTCAGTTCTTTTCTCAGATAATCTGACAGTAATTCATGTTTGACTTCATAAATACTTGTTCCTATTTTCACTACTAATCTTTTTAATAAATTCCACACTAACATCGCACGAGCAATATGATTTATTTGAATTTTTCCCAGACGACATTGGCAAAACCCTAGACCTGTTAATTGCTTAATTTATCTGTTCGATTCTTCTATTTTCCATCTAGTTGGAGATTCAAATTCTAAAGCCTCTTGTAGAGGGGTTACGCTATCATCTTTACGCTTATTGATTCAGGTCATTAGTAGCAATATATTCTGCTGAAGTTGGTAGAAACAGTTGCCCAGAATAGCTTAACTGTAGTGAAGTGCGTCTTACATTCTGTTTGCATAGCATTTCGGCACCGAAAGGAAACCTCGCCAATTAGCACTCGCTTTTTTATCCCTCGGAAAACCTTTGATTTTAATTATTTTACCTGATATTTTTTCTGATTCGTTCCACCTTAATTCTGCAATATTTTAATATTTTTCTACAGCACCAGTATCATCTACTAAACGATTTACTTTTAAGGGACAATAATAAATTTTTCCTAAGTTATCTATATAAAAATCTCTCCTCCGCGAGGCTAAAGGATGGGGCTTTCAAGCGAATTTTCTGGTAAGCTCTCCCCGGCAGACTCTCCTGGCCAGTAAGAATCTAATTTCTAAATTATTTATCAGTTTCCTAGGGAGGGTTGTATAATGAAACTAGAGGTAGAAAAGGGATCAAGAACTTTTGCCTACCTCTAGCCCTGGGTCTCTTGAATAAAAAAATAATCAATCAAAAAAATAAAGCTATGCCTCCTATAAAAAAACTACCTAATTCTATACGCTACCTCAAGGCTAGATTTAGCCATCTCACAAAACCCTTGGTCTGGGGGCCAATTGGTGTAGCTTCTCTAGTGCTACTATTTGCCTGGGAATTATCAGTTCATCCAGAATGGTTAATCATTGAAGATGATGACGACCTACCCTTAAATAGTAATAATATTACTGAATTATCTCCTGAAGAAGCGGCGATCGCTGCTGATATTGACAACTCCTCTGTTCTTAGCGAAGAGTTGGAAACTTATAAACAACTCAAAATCAATCCCCTAGTTATTCCAACTGAAAATTTGTTAGGAGAATTACGGGGGGAGATTCAAAAAAAATCTACTTCTGGGCAAAGCACTACAGAACCAGATCGATATTTCACTGACCCTGAGCCAGAAGCTAAAATTAACAATTTTTTCAACCCAACTCCAGCAAATCTACCTCAAAATTTACCTTCCTCAGAAAATTCAAACTTACTTACATCCCCTTTATTGCCCAGTGTTAATTTATTAGATCCCAGAAACCAGGAAGAAAAAAACGAAGAAACAGTCAACCCTCTAAAAGCTGCAATGGATGAATATCTAGATGTTCAGAATAAATCAAAATCTTCTACAACTCACAATAGTATTGGAAATACACGATCTTCTCTAGTTCCGAGTTCAGCAACATCCACAGAAACCCAGTCTGGGGAGGGAAACAATTTTAATCCGCCTTTACCACCGATAAATGTAAATATTACTCCCCAAAAACCCTACTATACTGATTTATCAGGTTCTGCAAATCAGACTAATAATCAACCTAATTTATCTGGATCTAATTATTCGCCACAGGTACAACCTACTACTCAAAATATGCCTTCATTAGTTCCAGTTATACCTAATAATTTAGCAAATAATCAAAACAGAGGAAATGGTGTTAATAACTGGGGAACTTCTAATTCTTATGGTAATCAAGGATTACCTCAAAATAAACAACAACAGTATAACTATGGAATTAATCATCAGGTAGATCGGGGCGGACAACAAATTCCTTCATACAACCAATTCTCCAGAACTAATGGCTTTTATAATCGGAGCTATGGTAATAGCTGGAATAACCCTTTCAATAACAATAATAATCAAAATCGTTAAAGGAAAGTATGTGGTAGATGTTATAGCAATCCCAAATAGGTTGTGACGGAGATAATATTAATAATAATCTGAGTTTGAGCCAGAAGCAAATTAGTATCATAGATGAGTTAAATGATTTTATTAATCAGCAGATATTAGGCCAAATAAATCAGAAGAGCTTTGGTTGCCAAAATGGCTATAGAAGGATATTCCGATCATTAAATTAGAGAATTACTCAAAGTTTCTCATGGTTTTGTGAGTAAGTGGAAAAACCAAGCTCTTTTTCAGGGAGTAGAAAGTTTACGGCTTCAATTATATTGGCACTCAAGGTTACTTAAAACCAGGGGCAAAACTGGCGGTGATTAACTATCTGAAAACTCAAGAATATCTGAGATTGTCAGATTTAAAAATCTACTGAGAAACAGAATACAATATTGTTTTTTTCTCGGAGTAAAGCTATTATAAATTGTTAAAATCAGCTCAAATAAGCTGGAAAAAGACTCAAAAAAAGAATCCGGCAAGAAATGATGTTAGTGGCACTCAAAAAAAAAGCCCCGCGAGCAAAAGGCTCGAAAATTGGCATGATTGAGATTTCAATGGGAAACCTGGCAGTGTTTCGGAATTGACGAATGTCATCTCTTGTGGGGAGACCTGGAGCGGTTATGCTTGGGGAAGAACCGATACAACAATAGAAATCCCCATCAAAAATGAAAAAAGTAGACAAACTTATTATGGGGGATTAGATGATCTAACTAAAGAATTTATCGTCAAAGAATATCAAACTGCAAATACAGAAAACAAAGTGTGATTTTCTCAACTATAGCAATCCTATTTCAGTTATAAATTTTTGGTGGTGGTAGGTGGTAGGTGTTAGGTATTAGGTGGTAGGTAGAAGACAAAATAAATACATCTAAATTTTTCACAATTCATTTAGGATTGCTATAG
>JBARXI010000518.1:0-11339 GCA_049647275.1 Microcoleaceae cyanobacterium | reverse complement strand
GGTGATAGGGTGATGGGGGGTGATAGGGTGATGGGAAACAAGTAAAAAATATTTACCCTGTTAAAATTCCGGTTATTGTACCTCACGGGCAACGGAAAGCGCTGTAAATAAGCACAGAGGAGTCAGGAGTCAGGAGTCAGGAGGGAAGAAAAAAGAAGAAAAAGAGGAGAAAAAAGAAGAAGAAGAGGAGAAAGTTTTTTATCACTAATTATCCGGACATGATATAAGTCATGCAAAATATGGGTTAAAACTCCCTACCTACACATACCCATGCACCCCAAAAATAACGTGCTTGTAAAGGATAATTTTGTGCTTCCCATTGTGGCAATAATTCAGGAGAATTTTTTGGGAAACTTGCTCGAATTTCTTGGATAATTTTTTCACCTGTAGGTAAAGCTTCTAATTCTGTTCTTGTAATTGTTTTGATATGAATTTGTGCCTCTTGTAAAGCTTGTTGACTAGATAATTTTTTCTGCTGCATATTAGCAAGAAAGCGGTTCATTAATAGAATCGAAACTTGAGCCGGAACAGACCATAAACTCATAATTAAAAGTCTGGCTCCGGCTGCGGTAAATGCACTGCGTAATCCTTTGACTCCTTCCCCAATTTTCACATCTCCGACTGCTGTTTAACAGGCAATTAATATGATTAATTCATTTGCCCATAAATCTAAACCAGCTACATCTAAAGCAAATAGAATTCCTGACTCTGCTTCTAGGGGAATTTCTCCTCCGAAAAGCCAAGTATTTGCTCCTGCTAATGCTAATCCCGAACGCCATAATGGATTTTTTTCAGTTTTAATTTGTTTGAAACGTATAAACTCCCCCCTTTCTAAAGTTGCTTGGGAGGGATTATCAAACTCCCCCCTTAGAAAGGGGGGTTGGGGGAGATTTTCTTGTTTTAAAAAGAAACCATGAGTTGCCAGAACTAATTTTTTCGGACATTTACTATTTGTTAACTGAGTTTTTAAGGCATCATTTTGTAATAGAGGTTTGACTTTAAATTCCGCAGCAACAGCTTCAGCAATTTCTCTAGTCATAGGAACAGGTAGAAATAGTTTTTCATCCTCTTTTCCCAGGGTTTGAATAATTTCACTTTTCAGGGAATTTAAGTTAATAGATAAGTCTGTTTTTTCCTGTAGAGTTGTGGGAATTTCTAAGCCCCCCTTACTAAGGGGGGTTGGGGGAATTTCTTCCTTACTAAGGGGAGTTGGGGGGATTTCTACAGATAAATCAAAATTCGGATCGGCAATAACTAAAGATTCAGAGGCGGTACGTTTGGGTTGATTTTTATGTCGTAATAAATCCCTACCTGCTGTTAAATATGTAATTTGATATTTATCAATAAATAACCGATTATTTTCTCCATCTACGGGTAAAATTTCAAATGGAATTAGGGTTAATTTGCCGTCTGGACAAATAAATAATTGTTCGCCTTGTAAGTATTTTTTTAGGGGTTGGAAAACTGTAGTTGTTAATTCAACAAATGGATTTGACGCTTTAGATATTCCTAGTTTTACTTTTTTCGTAACTAAAGCTAAATTCTCTAGATTGACTGGGGAAATAGTTTGACGCACCAGACTAATTAAATTATCAATTTTTTCAGCTTCTCCTAAGTCAATCATCTGCACTTTTTCTGGTTGTTTTGCAGGTAAGATAAAGGCAAGATAACGGGGTGTTTGAAGTTCCTTAGTAGTAAAATCATAAACAGGAAAATAAGCAAATTCAATTAAGGTACTATTTTCCGGTAATTCTAAAGCAATAGCTTGGCGATCGACTAATTGATTTTCCAGGTTCATTTCTGGTACTTCAGCAGATAGTTTTTTTTGTAAAGTTTCGACTTCAATGTATAGTTCCTTCCGGAGTTCTTTATTAGCTTCGAGGCGAGATGAATTTTCGGGTAAGTAAAGAGAAGACTGCAAATTAACAATTTGTTTCCACAAAGAACGATATTTTTCAAAAGATTCTTGGAGGTGGGGGTAGCGATCGCTATTCATTGCTGCATTGAAAGCTGCATCAGCGGCGTTACTGATGGCTTTACGTTTTAAGACTAAATCTAAAGCGGTGTGAATAGCATCTGATTTTTCTGGAGATTCTTTTAGGGGATAAAAGTGTTGATAGACAAGGGAGAGTAAACGGTATTGTGTTTTTCTAATGTTGTCTAGGAAAAGCATTCTGTCATTTTCTGAACTGCCTAAAAATTCCTGACTCATCAAGCGATGTTCTACTTCTGTGGCTTCTTTGAAAGATTTTAGGGCTTGTTGACGGCGGTTAGTTATAGTGTAGAGGGAAGCTAGATTATTTAAACTTAGTATTCTCATGGGGTGACCATTCGGAAACAGACTTTTGTAAATAGCCAAAGCATCTTGGAAAAGAGGTTCAGCTTCACTATATTTTTCTTGATTAATGTATAACCAAGCAAGATTATTTAAGCTAGTAGCTATATCAGGGTGATTTTCTAGGAATAGACGTTTCCTTATGTCTAAAGCATTTTGCAAAAGAGGTTTAGCTTCACCATGTTTTCCTTGATTAATGTAGAACCAAGCGAGATTGTTTAAGCTACTAGCTACAAGAGGATGGTCTCCTGAAAGAGGATGGTCTCCTGAAAATAGACGCTTTGTCATAGCTAAGGCATCTTGGAAAAGAGGTTCAGCTTCACTATATTTTCCTTGATTAATGTAGAATGTAGTGAGATTGTTTAAGCTAGTAGCCACAAGAGAATGATCTCCAGGAAATAGACGTTTTGTTATTTCTAAAGCTTCTTGATAAAGAGGTTCAGCTTCGCTGTATTTTCCTTGGTTTTTGTATAATAAAGCCAAATTATTTAAACCAACAGCAACATCGGGATGGTCTCCTGAAAATAAACGTTTTTTCATTGCCAAAGTCTCTTTTAAAAGAGGTTCAGCTTGACTGTATTTTCCTTGATTAATATAGAGTGTAGTGAGATTGTTTAAGCTAGTAGCCACAAGAGAATGATCTCCAGGAAATAGACGTTTTGTTATTTCTAAAGCTTCTTGATAAAGAGGTTCAGCTTCGCTGTATTTTCCTCGATCATCGTAGAGCAACGCTAGATTATTCAAGGTAGTAGCCACAAGAGAATGGTCTCCAGGAAATAGATGCCTTGTCATGGCTAAAGCCTCTTTAAAAAGAGGTTCAGCTTCACTATATTTTCCTTGATTATAGTAGAATAAAGCTAATTCATTTGTACAGGCAACTGTATCAGGATTATCTCTTATAGACAAACGTTTTCTCATGGCTAAAGCATCTTTAAAAATAACTTCAGCTTCACTATATTTTCCTTGATTATCGTAGAGCGACGCTAGATTATTTAAGCTAACAGCAACATCAGGATGGTCTCCTATAAACAGATGTCTTCTCATGGCTAAAGCCTCTTTCAAAAGAGGTTCAGCTTCATTATATTTTCCTTGATTAGTGTAAACTGAAGCAAGATTATTTAAGATAGTAGCTATAAGATAATAGTCTCCTGAAAATAGACATCTTATCATGGCTAAGGCTTCTTTAAAAAGAGTTTCGGCTTCACTATATTTTTCTTGATTTTTGTAAACTGAAGCAAGATTATTTAAGCTGGTAGCAACATCAGGATGGTTTCCAGGAAACAGACATTTTCTCATGGCTAAAGCTTCTTGATAAAGGGGTTCAGCTTCACTATGTTTTCCTTGAGTATTGTAGAAGTTAGCCAGACTATTTAAGCTATTAGCAACATCAGGATGGTTTCCAGGAAACAGACATCTTCTCATGGCTAAAGCCTCTTTCAAAAGAGGTTCTGACTCATTATATTTTCCTTGATTATAGTAGGATAAGGCTAATTCGTTTGTACAAGAAGCTATTTCAGAATTATCTCTTGAACACAAACGCTTTATCATGGCTAAAGCATCTTTAAAAATAGCTTCAGCTTCACTATATTTTCCTTGATTATTGTAGAGCATAGCTAGATGATTTAAGCTGGTAGCAACATCAAGATTATCTCCTGGAAATAGACGTTTTCTCATGGTTAAAGACTCTTTATGAAGAGGTTCAGCTTCACCATATTTTCCTTGATCATTGTAGAGGTTAGCCAGACTATTTAAGTTAGTAGCAACATCAGGATGGTCTCCTATAAACAGACGTCTTCTCATGGCTAAAGCCTCTTTCAAAAGAGGTTCTGCCTCACTATATTTGACTTGGTTTCTGTATAACTCACCAAGATAATTTAAGCCAGTAGCAACATCAGGATGGTCTCCTGAAAATAGACGCTTTGTCATAGCTAAAAACTCTTTAAAAAGAGGTTCAGCTTCACTATATTTTCCTTGATTATTGTAGAGCCAAGCGAGATTATTTAAGCTAGTAGCAACATCAGGATGGTCTCTTGGAAATAGACGCTTCCTCATCCTTAAGGATTCTTTCAATAGTCCTTCTGCTTCACTATATTTTTTTTGATTTCTGTATAATTCAGCGAGATTATTTAAGATACTAGCTACAAGAGAATGGTCTCCTGAAAATAGACGCTTTGTCATAGCTAAGGCATTTTGATAAATAACTTCAGCTTCACTATATTTTTCTTGATTATTGTAAAGCATAGCTAGATTATTTAAAATAGTAGCTACCTCAGAATGGTCTCCTGGAAATAGACATCTTCTCATGGCTAAAGATTCTTGATAAAGGGGTTCAGCTTCACTATATTTTCCTTGATTATTGTAGAGACTAGCCAGACTATTTAAGTTGGCAGCTACCTCAAAATTGTCTCCTGGAAATAGATGTCTTCTCATGGCTAAAGCTTCTTGATAAAGGGATTCAGCCTCACTATATTTTCCTTGATTATTGTAGAGACTAGCCAGACTATTTAAGTTAGCAACTACCTCAGAATGGTCTCCTGGAAACAAAATTTTTGCCATGGCTAAAGCTTCTTGACAAAAGGGTTCAGCTTCACTATATTTTTCTTGAAGATCGTAAAGTACAGCTAGAATAGTTGAGCTAATATAATTCTTTAAATAATACCAACGGTTAGTCCTGTTTAAGCTAGTGTCAATATGAGTATGTTCATTGCCAAAATCCTTCCTCACTAATTCTAAAGATTGTTGACCTAATTTAATGGCTTCATCAAATTCACCTTGATCTTTTAAGAAATTAATTCTTACTATTAAACTAAGGTAGATAGCTTGTTCTCCTGCGTTTGATAAAAAATCGCCTAACTGATTAAATAAATTCATTTTTTTACCTCTTTTTATATGGGAAAACAATTTGTTGGGTTTTGTTGCCTCAACCCAACCTACAATTTAAGTTAATTCAAATTAGCAATAGCTTGTCGCACTTGCTCAACTTCTAACTCTAAAATTTCGGCAATTTCTTCAACAGAAAAGCCTTTTGCTAATAAGCGAGGAACTATTTTAAATTTTGCTTCTTGCTCCGTTTCCTCAATCAATTCCTGAGCAAAACGGGTTTTTTTCAAATCATCAATACCAAACATAGCTTCTAACTCCTGACGACTCATTTCTGGTAATTTTTCTAGAACAATAACTGACAATAGGTTCAAAAGTTGTAACCGATAATTTTCTTCGGTTAACTGCTGTTTTACTCGATTAATTAATACGGTTACTCTCTCTAAAAATAGTTTTTTCTTCGCTACAACTAATTGAACGATATGTACCCCTAAAGGAGTTGTTTCACTCACTTCTATTTCATTCAAATAGATGCGCTTGACTAGGGGAGAATCTAAAAAGGGTTGTACAGATTCTCTTTGTCTTTCTGTCGGTTCAAAACTACGACTTTTAAAGATAATCATAGCACGCCATCTTAAGTCCGTTTCGTTGTCTCTAAGATAGGTAAAAATCTCGGAGAATAAACGTAAATAAATTTTCGTGTCTTTTTGAAATTGTACCTCCGTGAAATAAATTGGGCTGTCAGTATCTTGAGGTAAAAATACCCCGTCTATTCTAAAGGCAGTTTGTTTTAATTCTACTGAATCAAAACGATAATCGTTGAGATTTTCTGGTAATTCTCCCCACAACTGAAAGAAGGTTTCGGGTAAGTCTTGAAAAATTCGATAAAATATATGGTCGGTTTTCATTTTGTATGAAGTTGAGTGAGAAACGGGGGTTTCTCGGAAATTTAGGCTGTAATTAAATATTTGTATCGCATCAATTGACAATTATTTTTCTTGACATGATTCAACAAACTTGCTAAATGTTCTGTCTGTAATTCTAACGGCTCATCTTCAGGTTGAGGTAGCCAATCTAACTGGGGTTCTTCTTGACTAAAAACAGCAATAATTTCTTCATATCCAATGGGTGGTTGAACAACAAAAGGATCGTCTTTATCTTTTGGTAAAATTAATGTTCCCCAAGACACAGGAAAAGCCGGACTCAAAAGAGAAGGTGCAATACAATAAATTTCCCCAGAAGCAAATTTTTCAGTCACAATTAAATAGCCAGTTTTATTCAACCTAAATTGATAATTAATTTTATTCCCAACCGAAAATGATGGGTAATTAGGTTGTGGGTTTGGATTCCATTGAATATTACCTATTCCTAGATGAGGCACATTAATTTCAGTGGCAGATTCTTCAATGGAAATATTGGTAATATCTTCTGATGAGTCAGTTTTTTCAATGGAAATATTCGTATCATCCTCTGATTTACCCCATAAATTTTGCCAAATTTCGCTCATAGTAATCCTCCTGATTTGACCAGTATAGTTATTTATTTTTAGCTTATTATTTCTAGTGAAATATCGGAATTATTTTCAGCTTTAGTCAATAATTCTTGCCAAAGCTCAATAGTTGTTTGAGGTGCAATATTTTCTATATATTCAGGAAAAATTTTCTCCTCTAACCATTTTCTAACACCTTTCCAAGTTTTATTATATTTTCCATTGAAAGTATTCTTATCTTCACAATTAAAACCATATTTTATTAAGGCTGGATAGATTGTTTTACTCCAACAGTCTTTCAGAGTATTCTCTGAAAAATAATATTTGTCTATTAATTTCTTTTTTAACTCTTTCGAGTTTTTTAGTTCATTGTCTGATAGTAATCTTTCTTTAAAAGCAACTGCATCATTACCATAAAAATGCAATTCCTTCACCAGATGAGCGAGAAATTGACTTTCCCAATGTTGATAATATTTATTCATAGGTGTCAGTATTGGTCAAGTTATTTTGAGCCAAATATAACAAATGGATTTATTGAGTGTCAATACCTCTCTACAAAAATCTACATTTTTCTATCTATCTAATTCTATTTATTTCTACACATAGTCACCCCATCTAATTGTTAATCTAAAACCATAGTAATTGAAGCAAAATATTAGTAATTTTCCAAGGAGTTATCTGATGGAATTTTTAATCGCAACCTGGGTTTGTTGTGGTGTTTCTTGTGCCATTATTGCCGAAAAGAAATATCGAGACCAAACATTATGGTTTTTCTTAGGTATTCTGTTTGGAGTATTTGCTTTAGTAGCGATCGCTTTATTACCCGCAGCTTAAAAATTATGTAGTAGCACCTAATAGCTTAGTTTTGTCGGTAAGTTTCATAAATTAAGACCTCTCCCCCAACCCCTCTCCTACGAGGAGAGGGGAGTTCCTCCCCCTTCCCTCCCCCCCTTTCAAAGGGGGGCAAGGGGGGATAGGAAGGGGGTTGGGGGGTTAGGTTCTTTTTGCCTATCATTTAGGAATAAATTTTATCATAGAGACGTTCTAGATAACGCCTCTATTTTCTGTAGAAAATTATCCTAAAAATATCAATTTTCCTATCTACATTTCTCTACAAATCTCTATTCCTAACCATTAATAAAATTGCTAATCTAAAAATATAGAGAAAACAAAATAGCTGGAAACAAGCAACAGTTTATTTAATGGTAACGGTCAGATAAACAACTATTATTTTCGACATTTATCTACCCCACTATTAAATAAACCAAGCTAGGATTTATCCAGAGAATAAAAATCTCTAAGTACCTTGAAAATTCCATAAACAATAAACTGGAGAAAACCATCATGCAACCTTTGTCTCAAGAACAAATTGAACTGTTGAAAAAACAGACAATTGAAAGTTTTGTTAAAGCTGCAAATGCACCATTTATTGTAGCTGTTATTGGTCAAACTGGTGTTGGTAAAAGTTCATTAATTAATGCTTTGTTCAATACTAATTTAAAAACTGATGCAGTTAAACCTTGTACTATGACTGTTGAAAAAGTTGTTGTGAAGGCAAATAAAGGTGAATTATGGTTTTATGATTTGCCGGGAATTGGGGAATCTGAATCAGCAGATGTACGATATATTGAGGAGTATAAACAAAAGTTATTTGAAGCTGATGTTGTTCTTTGGTGTCTGCACTGCGATAACCGTTCAGTTACTTTTGATGTGGCAGCTTTACACAAAATTTTAGCCTCATTTAGTGCGGAAAAAAAAGCGGAATTAATGAGCAAAATTACTTTTGTTTTAACTAAAGCTGATACTATTAGTCATCCGGCTTGGTTGCTGGCAAAAATGGATAAGAATTGGGGAATGTTTGCACCGAGCAAAGTAACTCGTGAAATTCTCGAAAAGAAAGCTCAATATTATCAAGAAACCTTCCTACTTCCCTATGGAAATGGAATTATTTCTCGTACCTGTAATGATGGGAATTTCAAAATAGACGACCCACGTTTTTCTTGGGATACCTATAGTATTGTTTTTCAAGGATTTATGAATTCAGCTACTTTCGCTCAACTTCAAGCCAAATATCCCCACTATCAAGAAATATTTCAGCGACTTTATCAAAACTATCAAGTTGTTCCCTGTTCCTCTTCTTTTCGATTTAACCTAAACAAATTGATGTTGATAATAGTCAACAAAATGGGCAAAGAAGCGATCGCTCGTTTCAACAACTTTTTAAACGACCAATTAGATAAACTTCCTTTTGCTAAAGCCAAAGAATATTCTAACCTAATTGTTGTCGATCCGAATAAAAATCAGAAATTATTTGATTTAACTGAAATGCGAATTTAAGTAGTTAAGGGCGGTTATTTCAGTTATCAATTAGCCTCTTGCAGAGGAACTGCGCCCTTCAGTTAACAGTTAACAGTTAACAGTAACTCTTACTTTCCGCCCTTAATGATAGGATTTACACTTCTCTAATTTTCTTTGATTTTCTACCAAAAGTTAAATCAGTAATCGCTAAAATAAAAACAAATTTACTGAGGTAAAAGTATGAGCGACTTTGATGATATTTTTCAGCAAATTAATCAGAATAATCAAGACCGCAACCAACTTAAAAGTGCTGTTAGGTCTGCTAATTTTGACAGTATTGCCGAGATTTTGTGGAAGATAGCAAGTAAATTATTAGGGCAAAATATTTATGCTTTGAAAAAACGCCCTTTGTTACGCTGGGCAATTGAAGAATTAGTTCCTCTTGTTTATCACTTTATTAAGGATAATTGGAGTGCTTTCTTTCCTTATTCTTAGTCTATTGATAGAAAACAAAGCTTTTTTGTCATGGCGTGACAAGCTTAAAATAGAGCAATAGCAAAATGACAAATTCTAAGTTAATTATTATTTTTGTCAAAAATTATAATGCAATATTTAAGCTTGCCACGACTAAATATTTATAACTTTATAGTTTTTGCTAACTACATATATTATATAAATAATATATAGTGTATTGTCAGCCCTGATTTAGTTAAAAAACCTAGTTAAACTAACCGGGTATAATAAACTTTATAGTCTGTACCAATAAACTAATAATCAAAACTCCCAAAGCAGCAATAATAATTACCAATAATATTATATTCAGACAATCAGTTATAACAAACCTTTTTCCTTCTAACTTTACTCTTTTCCTCCTGACTATTGACTTCTCCGAGTTATTTAGGTGAAACCATCGTTGGAGAGATGGTATAGCAACTACCATTACTACTATTGATTTATGGAATAACTGAAACAATGGAATCTCAATCATCAAGCTTCTTCCTTTTTTATCTTTAACTTGACAAAAGCAACCATAATCAGACATAATAAGAGTTTGTGTGTCTAAATCCTGCTCGGACCAGGTTCAGACATTGTAAAAGCTGGTATACAGAAATAATTATTTTTTCTGCACCAACTAAGTTCTGACTCAAGAGCTTAGTCTCAAATACCAGCTACCTGTACGGCAAACCTATCAACACAAACTCATGACTTACGCAATTATAGAAACAGGTGGTAAACAACTAAAAGTAGAGCCAGGTCGCTTTTACGATATCGACCTTCTACCAGTAGAAGCCGGAGAAAAAATATCCATAGATAAAGTTGTCTTAATTCAAAACGATAACGAAGTTCATATTGGTCAACCCCATGTAGCAGGTGCTGTTATTGAAGGCACAATAATGAAACATTTGCGTGGCAAAAAAATTATCGTCTATAAAATGCGACGCAAAAAGAAAACCCGCAAGAAAAGGGGCCACCGTCAAGAGCTGACCCGCCTAATGATCGACTCTATCAGTCTCAATGGCACAGTATTGGCGGCAGTAGAAAATACTGAAGCAGAGACATCTGAAGCTGACGTTGCTTCCGAGACTACAGTAGAAGTTAGTCCAGAAGCTACTCCAGTTACGGCTGAAGTTGTATAAGCTACTTCAGAATAACTCTGTGGGAGTTTTACCCTAGTACAAAAGCTAGAATATCGGGCACAATAAGTACATAAGTCATCATAGGATAATAAAATTAGGAGAAAATTATGGCTCATAAGAAAGGTACTGGTAGTACCCGCAACGGTCGCGACTCTAATGCCCAGAGATTGGGTGTTAAACGCTTTGGCTCTCAAGTAGTTAGAGCAGGCAATATTCTAGTGCGTCAACGTGGCACTACATTCCACCCAGGCAATAATGTTGGTCTTGGACGTGACTATACTTTATTTGCTTTGGTTGATGGGGTAGTGACTTTTGAAAGAAGAGGCAAAAGCGGTAAAAAAGTTAGCGTTTACCCTGTAGTTCAAGAAACAGAGGCAGCAGTTGCTCAAGGCTAAAGCAGTTTCTATCGTAGATTAACTGTTGGGTCTAGCAACGAATATCCTTACATACAGAACTTACGCAGGGACTTTACCTGTAGGGTGTGTTGCAACGCACCTTACACTATAAATAGTGTGTAATCAAGATTTTTGCGTAAGTCCTGACATATTTAGAACTACCAACAAAAGGGGCACATTAGCTAAAATGCAACCCTTTTGTTCATTTCTACAACTTAGGATTAATATCAAAAAAATCCGTAACTGCCTAGCTAGTAATAATGGAGGTGAGAAAAAAAGATACATTACCAAGTAGCGCCTCAGTAATAACTTTCTAGAGATTCAAACCATGCTTAGAAGCAGTAGAAACAAAAGAGCGAAGATTG
>JBARXI010000517.1:0-3231 GCA_049647275.1 Microcoleaceae cyanobacterium | reverse complement strand
ATCTAAATTAAAAAAGTTCCACGCCCTCAAACTGCTTCACTTTCTGAACATTAGCAGATTCTCCACAAGTTCGAGGCGTAGGAAATATCTTTTCAGGATTAGCTAAACCTTTGGGATTAAAAACACTTCTTACCCATTGCATCGTCTCCATATCTGTTTCATTAAACATCAAAGGCATATAACATTTTTTATCCGAACCGATGCCATGTTCTCCAGACAAACTACCACCAACCTCCACACAAATTTTGAGAATTTTTCCCCCAATTTCTTCCACAGTTTCCAAAGCACCCTCAATAGAATCATCATATAAAACTAACGGGTGAAGATTCCCATCACCGGCGTGAAATACATTTGCAATACGATAACCATATTTCTGACTTATTGCCTCAATCTCACCCAAAACATAAGCCATTTTTGTCCGAGGAATTACCCCATCCTGCACATAATAATTTTTACTAATATTACCAGCAGCAGCAAAAGCTGCTTTTCGCCCTTTCCACAACTTCATCCGCTTTTCTGGCTCACTAGCTGTCGTAATTTCTATAGCTCCATTTTGTTCACATATTTCTTTGACTCGGTGTTTATTAGCATCAACTTCTACCTGTAAACCATCTAATTCGACTAACAAAATTGCAGCTGCATTCCGGGGATATAAACCTGTCTTGGAAATATCTTCCACAGCATTAATACTGAAATTATCCATGATTTCCATTCCAGCAGGAATTATCCCGGCGCTGATAATATCTGACACAGTTTGCCCGGTAGATTCAATAGTAGGAAATCCTGCTAAAAGTACGCAGACTGATTCTGGAGATTTAAGAATTCTCAAAGTAATTTCTGTGGCAATTCCGAGAGTACCTTCGGAACCTACAAATAATCCTGTTAAGTCATAACCAGGCATCTCTGGAATTTGTCCGCCAATATCAACTATTGAACCGTCGGGAGTAACTATTTTTAATCCTAAAACATGGTTAGTTGTCACACCGTATTTGAGACAATGAACGCCACCAGAATTTTCAGCAATATTCCCACCAATTGAACAAATTATTTGACTGGAAGGGTCGGGAGCGTAATAGAAACCAGCTCCACTAACTGCTTGGGTTACCCAGTTATTAATAATTCCTGGTTGTACGACAACTTGTTGATTTTCTAAATCTACTTTCAGGATTTTTTGCATTAATGAAGTGACGATTAAAACACAATTTTCGATAGGTAATGCTCCTCCTGAAAGACCTGTACCGGCACCTCTAGGCAGCCAGGGAATATTGAGGCGGTCACATATTTTTACAGCTTCTGCGACTTGTATGGTGGTACGAGGTAATATTACTAATGCGGGGCGTTGTCGATAACTAGGGAGGCCGTCGCATTCGTATACTAATAGTTCTTCTTTGCGTTGAATTACTCCTTTTTCGCCAACAACTGTTTCAAATTGTTTGGCGATTTGTTTCCAATTTAGTTCTGTTTTTTGTTTGTTTTTGGTAAGCATTTCAGTTGTAGATATAGAAAATGTGATTATCAATATTATCTTTTAATTGTATCATCTGAGGAAATATCTTTTCTCAGGAATAGTTTGGTATCAGTAGGCAGACAAAATTTTTTATATATTGATATAGCAATCCTAAATCATTTGTCAAATTCTTGGACTTCTTAAAAACTTCCGACTTGTCCCTTCCCTTCTGCCATTTGCCTTCTATCTCCTGACTTAAAGTAGCCCATTTTTTTCACGAATCATTTCATATTGCTATATATTTTCAGTTATGTTTTAAATTGCCCAGTAATTCATTGGGTACTTTTTGCAGATTCAAAGTTCACAATTAATTTTTTACAAGGCTTATCAACTTTTTGATAGGGTTTACCAGTGATTTGTAAAACTAGACTTTAATTTTTTCTGCTGCCAACACATCTCTCATGGCAATTCGATCGAATAATTTTATAAATAATCGGAGTAGGGGCAATTTATAAAGGAATGCTCCGCAAACATGAATTACTCCTATTCCTACAAAAAATATAATATTTTGTAGACTAGTTTTCTCTAATTGGTATCATATAAATTTTTAAAGTTTTACTAATTAAATTGGTATGATTTCATAAAATATTACTACAGTTATCCTTTTTTAAATTTGATATTAACAGCAAAGAATGTGAAGTGTGGGTTGTCGGGTATCAAGAAAAAGTAAGAATAATATATTTGAAAAACTAGAGGGTATCTATGAATTAAAAATTAAGCCAATGGGAGCTGGTCGGTGGGGCGGGAATAATTCCACACTCATAATGTAATATCTAATATTCGGTGGGTTACGGCGAATATTAGTTATTTCATACTGCTGTTAGATTGATTTTACAGATATCTTCTAGGAATTTAGCTGTACTAATTCTTTAGGGCTTGCTGATTTAAAAATATTTACAGATAAAGGCGGCGTTGGTGAATTGAGCTATGAACGATAAGGAACTGGAACATCTTTCCAAAAAAGATAATGAATCAGTAAACCGACAGAATACTTCAACATTTCAACCGACTTTGAATAACACAAAGTTTTTCGGTGTAGTCTAGCTAAATAGTGCCTTAGCCTTGTGTTTTCTCCTTCGACTCTGGTCATATAGGTTTTACTAATAATTTGAGCTCCATCTGAAATAAACTGTGGATATACTTTCGATCCATCTGTCACATAGAAATAGCAGTTCCACTTTTCTACCTGTGTCCATAAGGGTTCAAAGGTTTCTGCACTGTGGTCTCCAATCACCCACTTCTTTAATACCTCTGTTAAAATGATCTACAGCAGTCGAGATCCAAATCTTGTTTTTTTTTACCAACAAAAGTCTCCAGTTCATCTAATTTACCCACCTGTGGAGTCCTCTGCGTGAGAATAACTATTAGGTAGTAACTCACCCACTTGTTTAATCCAATTAATTATGGTGGTGTGATGAATTTTTTTGACGAAGAGCGTTCGCGGAGCGTGGCTTTAGCCATATCGCTCTAATCCCCATTCCGTTAACATACATTGTTAAACATTCATTTTTAAGTTCGTCCGAATAACCAGATAATGAATTGATAATTATCAATGAATTGACGAGAACAATCAACACATATCTAGTTTTGTTTCCCTTGTCGATTAATTCCATTTTTGCGGATATGAGCGGATTTACATTCAGGGCATTCCATAATTTTAGACTATAGTAATCAAGATATTTATCAAAATAATATCTTAATTCATAGCTAGATTCACCAACGCC
>JBARXI010000516.1:0-2207 GCA_049647275.1 Microcoleaceae cyanobacterium | reverse complement strand
AAGTGAATTTGCTGATCTAGCAGGGGTCAGTGTCAAAACATTACATCGATGGGACTCATCTGGAAAACTGAAGCCATTAAGAACTGTAGGGGGTCATCGATATTACACAGATGAACACATTAATCAGATTAAAGGAATAATCAAAACCCCTCGTGTTAATGTAATTTATTGTCGGGTTTCCTCAAATGCTCAAAAACCCGAACTATCCAACCAAGTAGAGGGAATGAAACAATTCTGTACGGCTAATGGGATAACCATAGATCAAGTTATCAAAGAAATAGGTGGGGGATTGAATTTTAAACGGAAAAAATTTTTAACACTATTATCACAAGTTATGACAGGACAAGTTGAATCTATTTATGTGGCACATAAAGATAGATTGTGTCGGTTCGCCTTTGATTTAGTAGAACAGATAGCAACCATAAATGGTACAAAGATACAGCGTTTCCCGTTGTTATGAGGTACAAAATTTTAGGCTTGAGGGAACACCGGAGCTGGGAACAGGGAACACCGGAGCTGGGAACAGGGAACACCGGAGCTGGGAACAGAAAAGAATAAAAACAACTGTACCTCTGTACCTCATAGCTTCGGAAACTGCTGTAATTGTAGCCAACAATGATTTATTATCTCCACAACCAGTTCTTGTTGTGGAGATGATGGCCATCATTCATTGCTTTAGTTGTCGTCTGTATCGAACGAGGAATTACAAGAAAAAGCTCAAGGAAAACCTTTACAAGAACCTAGACAAACAGGTAGAATGTCAACAAGATATTCAATGCTAACCATGTACGCAATCAAGAGAGAACTAAAGCTAAATAATCAAGAAAAGAGCTTTTTTGCTGGCTGTGCTGGCTTTTCTCGCTTTGTGTACAATCATGGTCTGTCTTTACTCAAAGCAACCAGGGATATTCCCGAAATTTCTGGCAGTGACTCAAAACGGTTAGATGCTATCAAGAAAGTCTTTACAAACATTACTAAAAAGCAGACAGAATATGTATGGACAAACAAGTATTCATCACGCATCTATCAGAATGCTTTTAGGGACTTAAAAAAAGCATTTTCTCGTTGGAGAAACCTCAAAATAAAAGCAGAGTTACCCCGCTTTAAAAAGAAAAAACATCACTGTAGTTTTACAGTAGATAGTTCTAATGGCAAAGTATTAGTATATGAGGGAAAAAAAATAAAAATTCCTACGTTGGGAACTTTTAGATTAAAAGAAGCTATCCCTTATAACTGTGTTTCTCAAACCTTTACTATCTATATCAAGAGAAGCCGGGAAATGGTATATAAGTTTTGCCTGAGTCAGCATCTTATAGACCTGAGATGAAACACAGCTACCAAAAAGTAGGAATTGATTTAGGGGTAAAAACGTTTGCCACTCTTAGTGACGGGAACACCTTTGAGGCTCCATCTTCCATTAAAAGAGCGAAAACCAAGCTAGGAAAGATACAGTGGAGAAACAGGAATAAGGGACTAGGCAACCGTCGTGCTGGAATATCTGCATCGAAAAATGCGATTAAATATTACCAGAAACTCAGAAAAAAGCATAAGAAAATTACCAACATTCGAGAAGATTTTCTGCAAAAAACCACCACATTATTAGCTAAAACTTATCAACATATTCTCATAGAGGATTTAAACATAAAAGGCATGATGGCTAATCACAAATTATCCTCTGCCTTATCTAGTTTAGGTTTGTATCGTTTTCGAGAATTGTTGAGTTATAAACAAGAATGTTTTGGCTTTTTGTTAACCATAGTAGATAGGTGGTTTCCCAGTTCAAAAACTTGTTCAGTCTGCGGAAATATACAAGATATGCCCTTATGTGAAAGGGTTTATCATTGTCAAAATTGTGGCCAAGTTATGGACAGGGATCTCAACGCGTCTATTAATCTCGAAAGTTGGACAAACAATGCCGATGGCTTATCGGTAAACCCTGAGCGCAGTCGAAGGGTGAACGCCTGTGGACAAGAAGGAGCCGTCTCCCTTGGTTGAAGCAGGAATTGAACAGCAAGCCTGTCTAGGTTTGTCTAGGTTTCATGAAGCAGTTGAGAATGTGGATCTAGGTTAAATATAGAGTTAATTAATCTTGAAAATAGGGTATAATAAGTTTTGGTTTGAGGGGTTAATCGGAATCGAGGCTTTCTCTGAAATAATTATTTTATTCGGTCTAAATAGATACTATCTAAAATAAATTTTTCAGTCCG
>JBARXI010000515.1:0-4952 GCA_049647275.1 Microcoleaceae cyanobacterium | reverse complement strand
GGAAAACGAGACTGAAATAAATTCCATTCCAGCCAAGGAATTCGCCACAAATTTGGATTTTTCACATCCAAAAATAAGCGAATTTCTGACCCCGAATCTCGTAGAGAGCTTAAAATAGCAATTAATTCATCTCGTACAGGTTGCCAACTACTCTCACCACTATCTAACCATTGATTAAGACTAATTTTGACTTGTTCTTTTTGTTCGGAACTAGAATAGTTAACTACAGATTTTGGGCTGATGCGAGTTGCCACTTTTCGCACATCTTCTAACTGAGAATAAGCAGACTGCCATTGATTAAATGATTTTTCTAGTTCAGAAGGTAGACATGGCAAAAAACCATCAATAGAATCGAACTTTGCATCTATTGAAGTTAAAATTACATGAAATCCATTTTTACCACTATCGATAAGTTTAATTTTAATAATTGTCATAAGCTAAGACATATTTATTTTTGGTAAGAAAAAACAGATATAGCGATTCTCATCCTTTATGAGGTAAAGTATTTTTTCTTTTCCCTATTCTCTGTTGCCTAAAATCCCAAGTTTCTGTATTTCACCAAGAGCGAGAATTGCTATAACTTTTAAAGGGAATATCTTAACTATAAACAGGAAAAAGCTTTTAAGCTATTAGCCCTATTCAATAAGTTAATATTCATAAGTACCTACACAAAATAACCAGTGCATTTTTTTGTTGTATTGGAATACCGGAACTCGGTAAAAGGTAGATAACAACAACAATAGTAAGTACCTGGGAAAGCATTACTTTAACATTTGTAAGTAGGGAACAGGAAACATACTTATGTAATTTATACACTGTACCATCTTATGTATTTACGAAAATACGTTATTTCGAGCTTGAGAAAATTTATCTTTCCCTATCTGAAAATAAGTAAATTCATTGCTAAAATCTCGAATGAAATGACTCTGCATTTAACCTGACCGTCAAATATACAATTAATGCCAGTTTGACTACTGAAAAATACAAATAATTTTGCTTGACTAATTATACTCAAATTAAATGCTGAACAGCTTACCAAATAAGTAATAATTAAATAATTAAGGTTTAAAGCCTTTCTTTTTCAGGGGAAAAAACGCGGAGCGTCCCGTAGGGAACGGTCTCCTCGCCATATCCAATCGACTCCTGTGAAGAATAAATTTTCCAATTATATCAATCCTCTCTCTTTTAAGGAGAGGTAATTATTAATTGTTAATTGTTAATTGTTAATTGCTGAACTATCTATTATTATTTTAAACTACAAAATTTTCTCTAATTATTTGCTTATCTAAACTCATTTCTACAGTAAATTTTTCTTGAGGTTGACAATTAAATTCTAACTGTATCCACTCATCCGTATCTCTAGCTTCAGCTTCCATACAAGAATTACCTGACTCATCCAATATTTCCACCCGTAAACCAGCAGGTAAATGAGCGATTTCATCAACAGGATAAAGTCGCAAACCAACTTCTATTTCTTCCGGAGATTTAGCCGTCAACTTTACCGCTAATACTGTAACTTGCTCAGTTCCTCCACTCCCCCAATTAATAACTTTTCCACAATTAATACTTAAGTCTTCATTTTTTTTAGCTTGAGAACTTGAAGTTCTTAAAACAGTCATATTTCTGATTGGCAATAATTCTAAAGATTGCCATTCAGTCTGCAAAAATCCTTCAAACCACTGCCGTACATTTCTCCATTTTTTACACCAATCAATTTCGTCAATTAGACTATCTAAAGATTGTATCTGTGTCAGGGGAATAGATTCTTGAGACTCGTCAATATTTCTGGCAGAAATAAATCCCAATAATTGTACTTGGTTTAAATCTTCCTCAAATTGAACTGCCATATAACCAACTCGGTTGTCGGTAACTTCTGGAGGCAAAAATAACTCTTTTTCACCAGGCAATATCGGACGACATTCAAGTTTGCCAATATTAGGCAAAACTAAATCTGCAACATTAAATATTGCTCTTAAACTTCGCTGCCAACAATCACTTTTCTGAATAGCTGTTTGAATATCCAGCCATTTCAAATAAGTTTGAACTGCCACCACCGCTAAAGTATTTAAGTAAACTTGTTTTCCTTTTTCTAGAGTTAGTTGCTCTGCGGCAAATTGTTCCGCGTAACCATGAGCTTCTTGACTCAACGGAACATTTAAAGCTTCTGAAAAAGTCATAGTCATAATTTTTCTCCAAATTGATTAGCAATTTCCCGTAATAACGGAAGACATTTCCGCTTCCAGTGAGAATAAAGAGTTTGGTTGCTGATATTAATTTCTTGAGAAATATCAGCTATTTTCTGTGGTGGTTCTGCCAAAAGTAACTGGGTTGCCAATATTTGACAGTTACATTCAGGATATTTTTTAGGATGAGATGCTTTGAGTTTTTCTTCCGGATCTGCCTCAATATATTGCCTAATTTCTTCACCTTGCCTTTCAAGTTTGGCTTGTTGTAGTTCAGCAATTTTAATTTCTAGTAAACTCAATGTATTGGCTGGTAATTTGTCTTTTAACGTTTTTGATTCTCCTGCTTCATTACTAATAGGTTTGTCTAAACTGTCATATTTATTGTCTGGAGTATATAGGTCTCGGATACGCCATTTGAGATAGCCATTAATCCAAACAACAAAGCTTTTTTCCCAGGAGGGTGGACGAGATTGGAAGTTTTGAATATTTTTACTGGCCCATTCTAAAGTACGATTATAAGCCTCTGGATAATCCTGGTGGGATGACCGATATAACCCAGGGAGTTGTTGGATTAATATCAATAGTCGATTTAGGGCTTTCTGGCGTTCTGGAATTGGACTTTGACTTTGGCATATTTGGGTAATTAGGTCTCGCAGTTGGTCTTCCACAGCGATCGCTCTCCTCTGACAATAGTTGAATGTTATGAGTTTAGCCCATCTATCATCAACTATTTCTATCTATCTCACCAGAGATGCGGATTTGCACCTATATATTTATCACTCTCTCCAAACTAATTTATGATTTTGAAATTTCTCCTTTCTCAACTTATCCCAAATTAAAGATTAATTTTCTCAGTGGATATATTTTCCCCAATTATCTAACAGTAATTTTTTGAGAGCTTTCAAAAGTAGTTAAACCGCCAAAATCTCAGCAACCAATTTTCGGAGAATTACTTGCAAAAAAAAACTTGACATGATATTCTAATCATAATGAAAAAGGTGCGCTCATATATACTCAAATCAATCAGCCAAAAACAACACTATTTCCCTAACTAATAAAAAAATCAGGCAACTATTTCTATCTATCTCAACAGAAATACCAATTTCTACCTCATATATTTATCACTCTCTCCAAACTAATTTATGATTTGCTAGATTGAGTTAATTTTTTAATTGTTCAATTTATCCTTTCTCAACCTCTCCCAAATTCTCGATTAACTTTCTGGTGTCGATATATTTTCCCCAATTGTCTTACAGTAATTTTTTGAGAGCTTTCAAAAGTAATTAAACCTCAAAAATCTCAGCAACTAAATTTCCGGAAAATTACTTGCAAAAAAAAACTTGACATGATATTCTAATCATAATGGAAAAGGTGCGCTCATATATACTCAAATCAATAAGGCAAAAACAACACTATTTCCCTTCCAACAAATATTGATATTAGTGAGGTTTAGCAGGAAGTGGGTTTGCAGTTTCAGACATTTACTACCGTCACAGTTAACCGCAGAGGAGAAATAATAAGTCGCTCTCAAGATCAAGCAGAAGTAATGACAGAAAACCTAGGCAATGGAGTCTCCCTAGAAATGGTAAAAATTCCTGCAGGTAGATTTCTCATGGGGTCTCCAAATACCGAAGTAGGGAGAGAAGATGATGAAAGTCCGCAACATTATGTAGATGTACCAGAATTTTGCATGGGAAAGTATCCAGTTACTCAAGCACAGTGGCAAGCAGTTATGGGAAATAACCCTTCTTACTCGAAAGGTGCAAACCGCCCTGTAGAAAACGTAAGTTGGAACGACGCAACAGAATTTTGTCAGAAACTCTCACAAATAACAGGTAAGAAATATAGTTTACCCAGTGAGAGTCAGTGGGAATATGCTTGTCGAGCAGGAACAACAACACCATTTTATTTTGGCGAGACTATAACGTCTGAGTTAGTTAACTACGATAGCAACGATTATGCTGATGAAATAGAAGAAATTTGTTTATCTACTGAAGAAACAACAAAAGAAGCAACAAATGTGGATAGTGAAGGAACAACAGATGTAGGGATGTTTCCCCCTAATGCTTTTGGTTTGTACGATATGCATGGCAATGTCTGGGAATGGTGCGCTGATAAGTGGCATGATAACTATAATGGTGCGCCTACAGATGGTAATGCTTGGCTACAAACAGACTCTCAAGAACAAGAGTGGGCTGTCCTGCGAGGAGGTTCGTGGTTCAATCATGATTATAACTGTCGTTGCGCCATTCGGAACTACACCTATGTTCGATATGTTTGGGAAAACCACCATCGTCTTATGGGTTTTCGTGTAGTATGCGATGGCGGGAGAACTTGATGAAGTCAGAAGTTTTTATGAAGTCAGAAAATAGGGAAATAATATCAAATCTAGTAGTATTGGTGTAACTAGGTTTTAGCTGCTTCCTCATTCCGTGGAGCTACCACGAAAAAAATCATGGTAGTATGTAGTCATTGGGTTTCGTTCGTACCTACGCATGACTTTTTATTCAACTAAAAATAGACAGAGATTACAAGTAAATAGAGCTATAGAAGCGATAGAACTCCGTTCCGCTGTCGCGATCGCTCAAATCTTGTCTTCAAATAATCATCCTGTGAAGCTCCAGAAGAAAAAATTAGCTGCAAAATCTTTCTGCTACATCCGTAGCAATAAATGATTAATCTACATTCTGTGAAGCACCAAAAAAAATCGGCGCTGGAAAGATGTTCCCCTTGCATCGGCAGAAAAATCATGGTAGTATGTAATCA
>JBARXI010000514.1:0-3543 GCA_049647275.1 Microcoleaceae cyanobacterium | reverse complement strand
AAAAATATTACTACATTGGCTATTCAAGGTATTAGGTGTTAGGTGTTAGGTGGTAGGTATAAGAAATAAAAAGTTAATATTTTTCAATTCCGTTAAGCAGAAGATTTTACTGTAACAATCTTTCTTGAATTTGGTATTAGACACTGAAGTCCCTTTTTTTCAGTATGGCAAAAAGTATATCCGAAGACCTTTGCTACTCATGGCAAATATGTTTTCCGCCTTCAGGAAAAAAAGCTGTTTGCTTACTGCTAATAAGTAGGTAGGCGTTAAAATTTATCGCGCTTAGTCAGGCAGAGGGCAGCGGGAGCTGGAGGCAGAAGGGAAGAGGCTTCGGAGCCACTTGACTTTTTGTTACATACTTAGCTGAATGCTTACCATTTTAGCCATTTGAGTATTTTATATTAAAAACTAGAGACAGCAATTAATTACTATCTCTAAAAAATTGTTTAGCGTACATCAATTCTAGCTAAAGTTGCGCCTTGGTAGTAGTACAACAAAATCTGCTGGTAATTATATCCATTCCGAGCTAAATTATAGGCTCCCCATTGACTCATTCCCACAGCGTGACCAAAACCTTTTCCGGTAATTTGAAAACTAGTGGGAATTTGCTGGCCTTCACTTTTTTGAGGACTAACAGTAAATCTGGTACTTTTTAATCCTAGAGCAGCAGTAATATCTGTACCTTCAAGAGTTTTAACCCCTGCATCCCCCAACACTTTAATCGTATTAACACTGCCGTGGGGAGTTGTACTCTGGGGAGTCATAGAAATAACGTTTCCTACTCCTGATATTCGTTGTTTTAGTTCCTGTTGAGTAAATGATTCTGTCCATTCATAAACAGGAGCATCTTGATCGAAGTCCGGAACGGCCCGGAGGTAGGGCAAAGGATTTGACCAAACATCTTCTACATTTTCTGTGTGGCCTCCAGACGATGAATGGAATAGGGCTAAGATAATTTGACCGCCGTAAGTGAGCACTTGACCTTGGGTCCCACTAACAGCAGCATAAGTCCCTGGAGATTCTGTTTTAATTCCCTGGTATACTTGCCATTGTTGGTCATTGCCTAGATCGTAAAAGTTGTTGGTATTTTCTTGGCGTTTGTGAAGGGCATAGGAACGGGCCGCCACAGCTTGGGCTTTTAGAGCAGATTGGGGCCAGTTGCCGTTCATTTCTGCTCCAATGACGCTGTAGAGATATTCTTCTAGACTGACGTAGTTGATGGCTGTTACACCTCCTTTGTGGGGGATAATGTGGGTTCGGCCACGATACCAGCGATCGCCAATCCATACATAACCATCTCCTTTGGGTTCGATCCACATTTGACCGGATGTCCAGTTTTCTAAAGCTACTTTTCCCGACTTTGGTTGTGCTGCAAAGCCTTTGGTGGGTTGAAGTTCTCCAATGGCTCTACCTGCTCCATCTCTGATTATAGCGTTTGTGGAACTGCCTACTTTAACTTCTTTGGCCCCTTCTTGAATGGCGATGCGCAAAATTAAGGATGCTTCGGCAGGGGCGATCATTAATATCCAGATAAATATAGATATCCACCAATAACGTTTTAATGGTTTGATGGAACCAGGTAGAAAAGAAATAAATAGTAGTCCAGAAGTCATCAGATTTTAGATTTTAGATTGAAGGTTAACTTATACCAGCAAAAGCCAGATTCAATTTAACAATGTAAGATTAGAGAAAAAGATAGTCATACTTTGGATATACTTATCACATTTTTTTTAATTTGATAGAGGAAGTTTTGAGTTTTGCAGGTAACTTTTCTAGGAACTAGTTCTGGTGTCCCGACGCGATCGCGCAATGTTTCGAGTATTGCTTTACGTTTGCCTCAACGGGGTGAACTATGGCTGTTTGACTGTGGGGAAGGAACTCAGCATCAGTTTCTCCGTAGTGAACTTAAGGTTAGTCAATTAAGTCGCATTTTTATTACCCATATGCACGGCGACCATGTTTTTGGTCTGATGGGGTTATTGGCTAGTTGTGGTTTAGGGGGAAATGTTAAAAGTATAGATTTATATGGTTTACCTGCTTTAGAGGATTATTTGCAAGCTTGTATTCGATACTCTCAAACTCGTTTGGCTTATCCGATTAAGTTTCATAAAATTCAGCCTGGTGTGATTTATGAGGATGATGAGTATGTTGTTAGCTGTGGCTATTTGAAACATCGTGTCCCTGCTTTTGGTTATCGGGTCAGAGAAAAGGACCGACCGGGACATTTTAATGTGGAAAAGGCTAAGGCTTTGGGTATTCCACCTGGTCCTGTATATGCCAAGCTGAAACGGGGTAAATGGATTACTTTGTCTGATGGACGGAAAATTAATGGAGCTGATTTATGCGGAGCACCCCTAGTGGGGCGAAAGTTTGTTTATTGTACTGATACTGTTTTTTGTGATGGGGCGGTAGAACTGGCCCAAGATGCAGATTTACTTGTTCATGAGGCTACTTTTTCTCATCAGGATGCTGAGATGGCTTTCCAAAGATTGCATTCTACATCGACTATGGCTGCACAGGTGGCTTTGGCTGCTGGTGCGAAGAATTTGATGATGACTCATTTTAGTCCAAGATATGCTCCTGGTAATCCGATTTTGTTGGATGATTTGTTACAGGAAGCACGGGCTATTTTTCCTAATACTAATATGGCTTATGATTTTCTCAGTTATGAGATTTGTAGACAGGATGAGGCGGTTGGGTTGGGGCTTAAAAGTAATTCTTAATTGTTAGGTTGAGGTTGGATGTAGATAATTTTTTGGAAGCTGGAATATTGTCAAAAAAAATTGAGAAACCGGGGAAAGTTTTAGATATCCTTCTCCCACAAACCTGGTTTTTTTTGTCTTAAGTTAGATATGCCAATTCAGAAATTGAGAAACCGGGTTGATTTTAAGATATGCCAATACTAATATATTCTCCCAAAAACCAGGTTTCTTTGTCTTAAGTTAGATATGCCAATTCAGAAATTAAGAAAGGGGGTTTCTTTGTCTTAGTTAGATATGCCAATTCAAAAATTAAGAAACGGGGGAAAGTCTTAGATATGCCAATACTAATATATTCTCCCAAAAACCGGGTTTCTTTGTCTTAGTTAGATATGCCAATTCAGAAATTAAGAAACCGGGGAAAGTCTTAGATATGCCACAATACTAATATATTCTCCTAAAAACCCCAGTTTTTTTGTCTTAGTTAGATATGCAAATTCATAAATCGAGAAACTAGGTTTTTTTGTCTTAAGTTAGATATGGCAATTGAGAAATTAAGAAAGGGGGTTTGTTTTAGATATGCCACAATACTAATATATTCTCCCAAAAACCAGGTTTCTTTGTCTTAAGTTAGATATGCCAATTCAGAAATTGAGAAACCGGTTTTCTTTCTCTTAGTTTAGATATGGCAATTCAGAAATTAAGAAACCAGGTTTGTTTTAAGATATGCCAATACTAATATATTCTCCCAAAAACCAGGTTTTTTTGTCTTAAGTTAGATATGCCAATTCAGAAATTAAGAAACCGGGTTTCTTTGTCTTAGTTTAGATATGGCAATTCAAAA
>JBARXI010000513.1:0-4459 GCA_049647275.1 Microcoleaceae cyanobacterium | reverse complement strand
AGATAATTCCAGAAAGCTCTATAACCTCGAACATTATCTCCATCAAGATGACTTAAAACAGCTTGACAGTTAGCAACAGCTTCTTCAAAGTTACCATGCCAAATAGAATACTGATATTTCACCTCATAAGAAACAGTTTTTTTCAACTTTTCCATTGCAGGTAATCTAGTTTGTTCCAATGACTCTCTACTAGAAACTATTACTTCATCAGCTTCATTCCACTTTTCTTTATGTTCTAAAAAAATATTAAGGTTGTCAAGAAAATCATTCTCTTTTACTCTTTTTGATTCATCAATTCCAAATTCAATTTCTGCCTGTAATTCAGGGTGTAAAAATTTCTTGTTGTCAGGACTAAGTAAAATCTTTTCAAACTCGTCTCCCAATATAACTACTGCTGCATAATCAGTAGCAGACCTTGTACAACGCCCTATTGCTTGAACAATTCTAGTTAGAATTCGATCGTTGAAAATTACACCTGCACATAAACGAGTAGCCAAAAATTTTTCTTGAATATTTGTGGCTCGTTGTAAATCTTTAACTATTAGTAGCCGACATTCATTTCCTACTAGATCGATTCCATCATATCTATTTGCTACAACAGCAACTACTTTATCCTTGGAGATAAAATCTTGCTTAGAAGTTTCAATTTCTTGACTTTCAAATATTTGATATTCTGTTTGCTTTTTAATATTCTTTTTTATGTCATCTGCTTTGGGGTTATCTGGAACAAGGAAAAGAGAACGAGGAGTTGATTTAATCATTTTCATGACTAAATTCAGGGAAGGTTCTTTATCTAGCGAATTTCCCGGAAAAAAGAACAAGCGACGACCAATACCTTGCTTATCCCAACCTTTTGGTACTGGTAAACGAACAATATTTTCCGTACCAAATAGACGCTCTATTTCTCCTCCTTCTCCTAAAGTTGCAGACATATATAAACGTTGTTTTGCTTGTGAGAATGGTTGATGAGTTTTAGTAGGAGGTATTACAGGTCTAATTAATATAGCGTTAAAGCTCAAGTATATATGGCAGGCAAAAAGATGATCTCTTAGTACAGACCAGGGATACTTAATTTGATCGGAAGTATCTTTATCTAGGAGTTCAGTTAATTCTGGTATTAGTTCGTATAAATATGATGTAGAAATTTTTTCAACCCAGTTTTTATCTGATATATCTGGAGATTTTTTAAAAATTTTTAAATAGTCTGATTCTGATATAACATTCTTTAAAACAGATATAATATTTCTGAAAAGTGAGTCATGTTCTTTTCGTTCAATTAATATAGACCAATATTTAGCGATGTAGTTTTCGGCAGCATGAGCATCATCAAGTATGATGATATTTGCATCATCAAAAAACGGGTTAGTATTAAATAGGCCATTATATGTAGTAACAGCTAAAGTTTCTACAGTGCGGTATTCTGTCTTGATGCTAGGAGAATATTCCTTTTGTTTTCCAGTAAAAGCATTTGCTTTTATTCCATATTTATCAATCGACTGTTCAACTACTTGATTAACTAATTGAATAGTAGGACAAAGATAGACTATTTTTTCTCTAAACTTCCGTCGTCGCCATTCTCCGATTAAAAGTCCGACTAGAGTTTTACCACTGCCAGTAGGAAGTTGTAAAGCCACATCAGATTTATCCAAAGCAAGCTTTTGATATTCTCGTAATATATCTGCTTGATGAGCAATAAGACCTTCTATTTTACGATTTCTCAAGTCTCGGTAAAGTGCTTCAGGAGTTTCAGTTGATATACTAGAATGTCGTGTTTTCTTAAATGCCATCTTTATGCTCTTATTTGTGAAAAAATACTACCTAATTATACTGCTTCAATTTCAAAATAGAGGGCGAGAAATTTTCCCACCCTCAACTAATCTACCTACTTACTTACCAGCACTAACTGGCATTCCCAAAATATCCTCAATTTTCGGCATATCCTCCAACGGTATGACTCGACCCTCATCCTCAAAACCAGCAATTTGATCGAAATTCAAATACCGATACAAATCGCCCGCAAACGGATCGACCTTCTCCTTCATAATCTCCAAATACTCCTCCACACTAGGAATTCGACCTAACAACGCACAAACCGCCGCCAACTCAGCCGAACCCAAATAAACGCGGGCACCTTTACCCATACGATTATTAAAATTCCGCGTCGAAGTCGAGAATACAGTCACCCCATCCTTCACACGCGCCTGGTTTCCCATACACAAAGAACATCCAGGCATTTCCGTCCGCGCACCTGCAGCAGCAAATACGCCATACATTCCTTCTTCGCGTAACTGTTTCTCATCCATGCGAGTCGGCGGACATATCCACAAAACGCCCTTCACAGGCCCCGCACCTTCCAACACTTTAGCTGCGGCACGATAGTGACCGATATTCGTCATGCAAGAGCCGATAAACACTTCATCAATTTTATCCCCCGCACATTCCGACATCAATTTAATATTATCCGGGTCGTTGGGTGCCGCTACAATAGGCTCCTTAATCTCATTCAAATCTACCTCAATGACTTCCGCATACTCCGCATCAGCATCCGCCGACATTAATTCTGGATTTGCCAACCATTGCTCCATCTTAGCCACCCGACGCATAATTGTCCGCGCATCCGGATAACCCCGCGCCACCATATTCATCAGCAACGTAATATTAGAACGCAAATACTCAGAAATAGTTTCCGTACCCAACTTAATTGTCGAACCAGCACAGGAACGTTCGGCAGTCGCGTCTGTTAATTCAAAAGCTTGCTCAACCTTCAAATCTGGTAAACCTTCCATTTCCATTATCCGCCCGGAGAAGACATTTTTCTTATTCTCTAGCGCTACAGTTAGCAACCCTTTTTGGATCGCCACATAGGGAATAGCATTGACAATATCCCGCAAAGTAACCCCCGGTTGTAACTCTCCTTTAAACCTGACCAAAACTGATTCTGGCATATCCAATGGCATTAAACCCAAAGCTGCAGCAAATGCCACCAAACCAGAACCGGCAGGAAACGAAATCCCCAGAGGAAAACGGGTATGAGAATCACCACCAGTTCCCACCGTATCCGGTAATAACATCCGGTTTAGCCAAGAGTGAATAATTCCATCACCAGGACGCAGCGCTACTCCACCGCGAGCCGAAAAGAAATCAGGTAAATTTTTGTGAGTCTTAATATCCACTGGTTTAGGATAAGCAGCCGTGTGGCAGAAACTCTGCATTACTAAGTCGGCGCTGAAACCAAGACAAGCAAGTTCCTTCATTTCATCTCGCGTCATAGGTCCAGTTGTATCTTGAGAACCCACGGTTGTCATTAATGGTTCGCAAGCAGTACCGGGGCGAACGCCTGATAAACCGCAAGCTTTACCCACCATTTTCTGGGCTAAAGTAAACCCTTTACCAGTATCTTCAGGCATTTGGGGGCGAGTGAATACAGTGCTGGTTTCTAATCCTAGAGCGTTGCAAGTTTTGTCGGTGAGGGTTCGCCCAATTAATAGGGGAATACGCCCACCTGCTTGCACTTCGTCGAAGATGGTTTCGGGTTTTAGGGTGAAGGTGGAAATTATTTCTCCTGCTTCGTTAGTAATTTCGCCTTTGTAGGGATAGATGGTGATGATCATCCCTGTTTCCATTTTGGTGACATCACATTCGATGGGTAATGCTCCGGAGTCTTCTGCCGTGTTGAAGAAAATAGGGGCGATTTTGCCTCCGAGGATATATCCACCTGACCGCTTATTGGGAATATGGGGAATATCTTCCCCAATGTGCCACAGGACGGAGTTACAGGCAGATTTCCGAGATGAGCCTGTACCGACTACATCTCCAACGTAGGCGACTGGATGACCTTTTTGTTTTAATTCGGCAATGGTATCTAACCCTTCCGGCATTTTTGACTCTAGCATGGCTAATGCGTGGAGTGGGATGTCGGGGCGGGTGGTGGCGTGGGGGGCTGGTGAAAGGTCGTCGGTGTTAGTTTCGCCGGGAACTTTGAAGACAGTGACGGTAATTTTTTCTGGGAGTTGGGGGCGAGTGGTAAACCATTCTGCTGCTGCCCAGGAGTCTACGACTTTTTTGGCATAGGGGTTGGTTTGGGCTAGTTCGATGACGTCGTTGAAGGCATCGTAGACTAGGAGAATTTTACTGAGGGCAGTGGCTGCTGTGTTTGCTAGTTCAGCATTTTCTGATTTGAGTAGCTCAATCAGAGATTGGACGTTATAACCGCCGACCATTGTTCCTAATAGTTCCACTGCGTAGGTGGGGGAAATTAGGGGACTGGTAATTTCTCCTTTAGCAATACCTGTGAGAAATCCTGCTTTGACATAAGCTGCTTCGTCTACTCCTGGTGGGACGCGATCGCGCAGTAATGCCATTAATTTTTCTTCTTTTCCCGTAGGTGGATTTTTTAGCAGTTCACATAATTCTGATGTTTGCCCTGCATCTAGTGGCAGTGGTGGAATACCCAGGGCTG
>JBARXI010000512.1:0-9850 GCA_049647275.1 Microcoleaceae cyanobacterium | reverse complement strand
AGCCAGAAACATCTAACAGAAATACTAAGTTACTAGAAGGTAAATTTTCTGTAACTATATCTTTGCCTTGAATGCCAATATGAACTAATTTATGTTGAGAATTCCAAGGAGAATCGGATATTTCTGTAGTGAGAGAAAAGGAATTATTTGCTTCTGGCTGTGGATAGTCGTAAGTAAAATAGTTTATTAATTCTTCGATTCTTACAGCATCTTTTGGTGGTAGTCTACCTTCAGCGATAAAGCGACGTAAATTACTATAAGATGCTGTATCTACATCAATCGAAAATGTGGAAAGAGGATTATTTTTAACAGCTTTAAAAGGGTTGTCATTTATGAGGTTATATTGTTCTGTATTTGAGGATGGTGCTTCTACAGTAGTATCTGCTAAATTTGATTGTGTCCTGGAATTTGGAACAGTTTGTATTTGTGCTATATCTGCTGATTCTTGAGTTAATCCTCTGCTAGCTTGAGGAATTGTTGCGGGTCGAGATTGCACATTTTGAGGTGCAGGAGGTGGAGCTAATGATGTTTCTACTTTTTTGTCACTTTCTATTTCTAGTGTTTCTGTTTCTGGTTGACTGCCACAACCGATTAATATTAGTAAAGGAAAAACAGCTAATAATTGTAGTTGCCAAAGTTGGCGTTTGAGGATTAATTTTTTGTTCATAGTATCCGCTCTATTTTTGATTTAACTATGGGCATGATTTTGCTGCTAAATTATAGTTATATTTAGTAACTTGGCATAGACTACACAAAATATTAATCGCTTTCCGGAAAGCTTATTTAATACTAATTAGGATTTGCTGAAAAAGTTTTTTGGTGAGGTAAGGGAGTCATTTCAGTTATCAGTTATCAGTTATCAGTTATCAGTTATCAGTTATCAGTTATCAGTCAAACCCATCGATAAATCAAGGGGCTTGAAATGAGTCAAAAATTTTTGACTCTCCACGGATAAATCCGGGGGCTTGTATCCAGTCTATTTTTTCGGTCAGTAGTCAGTAGTCAGAATTATCAATACTTGATTAAAACTGCACGATTTTTAATAAAATTTAGGCTATTTCCTGGTAAAATATCAACTCTTAATGCCTTTTAAATATTGGTCTATTAAAGGTTTCAGATTTATTAAGCAAGCCCTAATTAGCTCAAAGAATGTTACACGGGCTGTGGTTATAGAGATTAGAGCAATTGATATCTAAAATAGTGCCATACTAATGAACTCACTCAAATTCAGTCGCCGACGCGAGGTCGCACCGCTATGAAATGACTGTAGCAATATTTTATAAAATTGGTAATTAGTCATGCAAAATTAATTACACATACTCTAAAGCTGAAAAGCTTGTATTGTAAAATTAGAGGAAAAAAATTAGGTAATTAATTTTGCCCAGGCAGCGAGCGGTATTTTCCAAAAAATCCTATAAACCAGTAGAGGTAATTTATAAATTACCCCTAACTTTTCATCTTTTTTATTCACCTTCAGCTATTCATAAATAACTGTAGTCAAACAGTCTTATTTATTCTTTCTAAATTGTTGGAGATTTAGGCACAGAAGTAGGACGTAATAAAAATGTTGCTGCTTTCTCGGCAATCGCTTCTGATACATAAATTTGCTTCAGGGTAACTAAACCATCCTTGATAAATAAATCTCTTAAAGCAGCCTTTTCTCCAGTATTAAAAGGAGTCTCATAAAAAACTTCTTTAATTCCAGCAGAAATAACTAATTTTAAACAAGAAATACAAGGTTCTAACGTAACATAAATAATCGCTCCACTAGTAGAAATTCCATGTCTAGCAGCTTGAGCAATTGCATTAGCTTCAGCATGAACAGAGCGGGATGGTAAAATTTTACTAGCATCACAACTACTTAATTCAGGATAACAAAAACCCTGACTGGTACAATGCAAAGAACCAGATGGAGAACCATTATAACCAGTTGCCAAAACTTGTTTATTTTTAACTATTACTGCCCCCACTGGAAAAGCCAAACAAGTAGAGCGAGTAGCTGCCAATTTAGCTATCATTAAAAAGTATTCATCCCAGGTTGGTCTTTGATATAATTCTTCTGTCATATTCCTGTAGAACCAAATCCGCCAGTATCTCTTTCAGTTTTACTTAATTCATCAACTGCTTCTACCTTAACAGATAAAAATGATGCTATGACCATTTGAGCTATTTTCATTCCTTGTGTAACTTGAAATAAATTTTTGCCATGATTAATCAGAATTACTCCTATTTCTCCCCGATAAGTTTCATCGATAGTTCCGGGAGTATTTAGTACAGTAATTTGATGTTTTAAAGCCAAGCCACTTCTCGGACGAATTTGTGCTTCTGTGCCTGGTGGTAATTCTATAGAAATACCTGTGTGAATTAATTTACTTTCCCCAGGATTAATCGTTAATTCATCAATAGAAAATAAATCTAATCCTGCATCTTGTGGATGCGCATAATGAGGAATAACTGCCAATTTATCCAACTTTTTAACTTTCAGTTCAATCATTTTGAATTATTCTCTCAACCTAGCATTTCTATTTTGTAAAAGTTCGCCGTCAGAATATTTTCCTGATTCGGTGACTCCTAAATTTTCTACTCTCCAGAGAATAATTACCAATTTATCCAACTTTTTAACTTTCAGTTCAATCATTTTAAATTATTCTATCAACCTAGAATTGTTCTTCTGTCAAAAAGTGCTGATTTTTCTCATCTCCAGGGAAGAATTACCAATTTGCACAACTTTTTAACTTTCAGTTGAATAATTTTGAATGATTCTATCAACCCAGCACCTCTATTCTGTAAAAGTTCGCCGTCAGAATTTCCTCCTGACTCCTGAATTTTCTACTCTCCTGGGAATAACTGCCAATTTATCCAACTTTTTAACTTTCAGTTGAATAATTTTGAATGATTCTATCAACCTAGCATTTCTATTTTGTAAAACTCCGTAGTCATAATATTTTCCTGATTTGGTGACTCCTGAAGGTTCTAATATCCAGAGAATAATTACCAATTTATCCAACTTTTTAAGTTTCAGTTGAATAATTTTGAATGATTATCTTTGTCAAAGTCCGTAGTCATAATATACCTTTAACTTCCTCATATCAAGTCAGCTTGATTAATTATTATTTTTATCCCCTCACCCGCAGCAGTTGCTGAAAACTTTCTTGCTGCCCCACTATCTAAAGAATTTCTCTATAACCAGAAATGATATAACTCGGTGACTCTTAAATTTTCTAAATCTAAGGAGCTAATTTTCCCTTACCCAATCGATTTGTTTCATACCATTCTGCTATATTTGGCATCCATAATTGAAAATGAGGCCACATTAATTCACAGAGTTGTTGAATTTCTAATTGAGCATTCTTTTTAAAACGTAAATCCAAAAAATGCAGCAAACTACGACAATTAAAACTAACCACAAAATGCTGCCGATAATCAAAAGGAATTTTACCCCTAGCGTGCTCTTCAGACATTCCAGCTTCCATATCAACTTTATATCTTTTAGCCGCTTCCAAACACCATTGTAAATCTTGTTTTCGTTGGTGCTCAGAATAATAATATTTTTTCCCCTGACGGTCAAAATATTCTCCCACCGGACGTAAATAAAAAGCAGTTTCTATATCAGTTTTTTCCTCTGCCACTGCAATAACTTTTCCCGAACAATACCGATAACTTTGCACATCGAAAGTTACCCCGACACGATGAGTTCGTGCCTGTTGCATGACGCTATGGGGAAAAAAACCACAATTAAAAGTAATTTGAGGATGTTCAATACAATTTCCACACACAATAACTTTTCCATTCCGCCTTACTAATAAAGCACCAGTAGAAACAGAAGCGCAATAAACTTTACCTTTGTAATGAACAAAACCTTCTTTTATTCCTACACCTCTATTTTTTTGGCAACATTCGACACGATATGTAGAATTTTCAGATATATTCAATCTCCAGCAAGGTTTGTGATTTTTATGTACTTCACCTTCATTTTTATTATTTAAAGTTAGATTCGCCCTAAAACCATTAATATGTGCAGTTGCTTGAATTATTTCTAAAGCATTTTTATTAGTCGAATCATAGCACCAACTTTTTTCTTTTATTCTTGTACCATCACTGTTTTTCAAGCCATCCCAAAAACTCGCTACTAAATTTGCTGGTAATTCTAATAACCAAATTGGTACAGTCTTACCTTCACTATTAGAAAAATTCCGATGAACCCATGAAGCCAAAGATTTGTGTTCAATTACAAACCTATTTCCCAAAGTTTCTTTGATTTCCAAATTTAATGAAAATAAATAATCAATTTTGTGAGGTTTCTTGATTTTAAACCTAATAACACCAGGATTTTTATTTGTAGTTCTCAGCCCATCTCCATAGAAAAAACCTGCTATTCTAAAAGCTGTTTGTAAGTCAATATTTTCTGGTAAATCACTAGGTAACTTTCTGGCACTATTTTTTAAATAGCAATTCAATAAATAACGTACTGGTGTGTTATAAACATCTTCAGCTTTTTTGCTAAACCATTCTGTCCATTTTTCCTCCGTACTTGTTCTATGGGAAATTATCATCCTATGGTCTTTTGTGACTAGCAAATCAATAAATTTGCTGTTAACATAATACAATTCATCATCTATATCATATTCATAAAGTTTACTGGGTTGTTCAAACCAAGCTTCTTTTGTGTCAGTATTTACAGTAAGTAACTTCACATCAGATGTTACTCGATCCCAAGTCATCCAGCCATGATTTGTTAGCACTTCAGTATCGGCAGAGTAGCATCCATAATGCCCTTTGTTACCAGTTAAAAGTCGCTTTACAATAATTTCACCACATTTTGACTCCGAAGGCCAAGTATTTTGTTCATCAAATACAAATCCTTCACTATAATCTTGATGAAGAGCTGCATAAATTACCTGTTGAGGATTTGGTGTTTTACTAATAACTTCTACCCGAAATTTATCCATGAATTTTTCCTAAAGTAAATCAATTATATAGTAGATTTATATCCAATATCAATTATTATTAAACCATCCTAAGATTAACTACCTGAAAAGTAATAGATTTTTCTTATTTTTGACTTTTGACTTAAAAAAAATGATACTTTCCCACCGTTTTACAGAAGCTTTAGTTTACGCTACCGAGTTACACGCCACCCAAATGCGTAAGGGCAGCAAAATTCCCTATATTTCTCACCTGTTGGGGGTAGCTAGCATTGCCCTCGAATATGGTGCTGATGAAGATGAGGCCATAGCAGCACTGCTCCACGATGCCATCGAAGACCAAGGCGGGCCACCCGTGAGAGAAGCAATTCGACTTAGGTTTGGAGAGAGAGTTACGGAAATAGTTGATGGTTGCACAGATACTGAGACTACCCCAAAACCTCCGTGGGAAGAACGCAAAAAAGCTTATATAGATCGCATTCCTCATGCTTCACCATCAGTGCGCTTGGTTTCGGCAGCGGATAAATTACATAATGTTCGGTCTCTTTTAAAAGATTATCGGATGGAGGGAGATTTTCTTTGGGATCGATTTAAGGGTGGTAAGCCGGGAACATTTTGGTATTATCGTTCATTAGTTGAAGCTTTTAAGCAGGCTGAGTTAACTCCGATAGTGGCAGAGTTGGAGCGTGTATTTGCCCAGTTGGAAGCTTTGGTTTTGGGAAACAGATAGAATATGACGTTTTAGGTGAGTTGGCGATCGCATCTAAAGATAGTTAAAACAGTTATATTTTATTACTTATATCATGTCCGGTTAATAGCGTGATATAACTCCGTTCCGCTGACGCGATGATGCTGACGCAACGCTCCGCGTTTTCGGTGCCGAATGCGGAGCAAACATGTCGCTCCGCGAAGAGCGGAGTTATGCGCCAGCAAAACAAAAACTTCCTTCTTCCTTTCCTCCTGACTCCTGTAGCTCGCCAATCCGACGGCGACCCTACCTGACTCCTCTGTGCTTATTTATAAGTGTTCAACCGGACATGGTATTACGCAGTAACTTTACTTTTAGTAGCGTGTCAAGGCTAAAATTGTGGGTAAAAAAGACCTAGCCCCCTAGCCCCCTTCTCTTCCAGGGAAGGGGTAGGAAAAAAATAAATTATCCAATTCTTGGACTCCCCCTACTTCCTATTCCCTGCTATCCTAAGTTCAGTGCAATGGGATATTTTTTTACGAGGGCAATCCCTAACAGAGAATTTTGCCTCAGTTATGAATATCATGTTTGCCTAAACATTTATTATTTCCTTCTCTCTGATAATCTTGCTCTTTTCCTTCAGGCTTATTTCCAGCAAAGTTGATGTATTCAACCGAATATCATATAACTCAACTTCTGGCAAATTTTGTCAACAAAAATAAAGTTGTTTTTTAGCCGGATTTAATATTTCTTTAAGTTCGGAGTTACATATAAATATTATTGTTCTCACCTCTTCACAGGCCAATTAAACAACAATTAGAGTTTAATCTTTTTTATACATTAACTGGATAACTTCTATCTTGTGTCCCCTCATCATTATTTCTTCTTTGGACTCTACAAATTTCTTTACATTTTTTGTTCATATAGTCAATATTATGGGACTTTGGACATCGTAATTCAGAGAATTATGAAGATTCGATGAAGCTCAATAGAATCAAGCAGAATAACTGTAAAGGTTTGATGAAGATACCTCAAATTACGCTTAATTACTGAAACCGGATGCTAGGATAAATTCAATTAAATCAAGCTGATCGTTGTCACATATCTAAAACTTTCAAACTTGCAGTTATCTCTAGGTATGAGCTTATAGAGATGAATGAGATAGGTTTGTCATAATTAGATTAGTAGAAAAAAGTTGATCGCAGTGTAATCATTTCCTTCGGAATGCTTCCCTACGGGATGCTACGCAAACGCAAACAGCTTTTTTGGTGAAGGCTTAAAACATATTTGCCATGAATAGCAAAAGTCTTCGGATATACTTTTAGCCATATTAAAAAGGAAGTTTTATCTTTGGCATTGGCAGTCAATGACCTGGTAAGTTGCGATCGCAATAGACTCCTAGACCCCCAAAAACATATTCCCAAGGGTCGCGTCATTTCTAAACAAAAATGTTTGGAGTTACTTCCAGGTATCTCAGCTCAAGGTTTAACTGGTGGAGCAATATTCTCTGATGCTCAAGTCTACAACTCAAAAAGATTAACTATTTCATTTCTACATTCTGCCGATCGAGCAGGTGCAAGTTTAGCAAATTACGTCGAAATCACTGGGTTGATCCAAGATTGCGATCGTATTATTGGGGTCAAGGCAACAGACAAACTCATCGAAAATCAGTTTGACATCCGCGCCAAAACAGTTATCAATACCTGTGGAGCATGGGGAAATAAAATTTTAGGTATGGTCAACAAACAAAAGCGATCGCCTTTTAGTTTGGCTAAAGCGATGAATTTAGTTACAACTCGCCCTCTATTTGAAAAATATGCAGTGGGTCTTTCTAGCAAAAATAATTCTGCTGACCCAGATGCAGTAGTTAATAAAGGTAGTCGCTTCTTGTTTATTGCTCCCTCGCGCGATCGCTCAATTATTGGTACAGAGTATGCTGTTTATAGTCAAGATCCAGATAATTTCCAAATAACAAAAGATGACATCAATCAATTTATTGCTGCCATCAACCAAGCATATCCAGCCGGAGAATTAAAGCGGGAAGAAATTTCATTTGTACATGGGGGGATGCTGCAAACAACTAATATTAATCCCAAAACAGGCGAACCCATCTTAGCCAAACATTATCAAATTATAGACCATTCCCAAACTGGATTATTAGGTTTAATTTCAGTAGTGGGGGTGAAATATACTACGGCCAGAGATGTAGCTGAAAAAGTGGTTAATTATCTATTCAAATCATTAGGAAAAAAATCTCCAAAGTCAGTTTCATCAGTGACACCTATATATGGTGGAGAAATATAAAACTTTACCTATTTTTTACAGAATGCCATTGTGGAAAAGCAATCAAAAAGTCTAACAGAATCAACCATTCGTCGCCTAATTTATAACTACGCCTCTGCTTATCCAAAAGTTCTTAATTATTTGGATAATTCTGAGAACAAGTGGGCAGTTATGAAAACCGAAATTCTCCATGCTATTTATCAAGAAATGGCTCAAAAATTAAGTGATGTAATTTTTCGACGTACAGAATTAGGTAGTGCTGGATATCCAGGCGATGAAACTATTAAATTCTGTGCTGAAATTATGAGTAAAGAGTTAGCTTGTAGTTCTAGCAAATTACAACAAGAAGTACAGGAAGTTCACAAGATTTTTAGAATTACATCTAGTGCAATAGCATAGACTTTTCCATAAACTTTTCCCAATCAGAATGCAATTTAATTTTCTTTAATTTTTACCATGCCATCTCCTATTGCTCATTCAGTTTCTGGATATGTACTAGCTAAAATTATACCCCAAAAACTATCAAAATATTATCCCTCTCGTTGGTGGAGCTTGGCAAATTTTTATCCTGTTTTTGTCGCCATTTTTGCTGATTTGGATTTTATCCCTCAGTTCATCACAGGAGAAAGATTTCATCGAGGTATTACCCATACTTTAATCTTTGCCATTGGATTTAGTTTGGTCGTTAGTTGGCTAGTTAGTTATTTCCGTAAATCTTCATTTCCAAATATCTTTGGCTTCACTTTGATTATTTATACTTCTCACTTGCTGTTAGATTTATTTACAGCTGGTGGTTCAGGTTTACAACTTTTATGGCCGTTAACAGATACATCTTTTAAATCAACAATATCTGTATTTCTGCAAGTTCATCACTCCAGAGGATTATTTGATATTAGTCATTTTATATTTATTGTTTGGGAATTATCTTACTCAGCATTAATTGTCAGTATATTATGGCTATGGAAAAATTGTCGCTCTAGCAATTTTTCTGAATAAATCAATGAATAGTCAAGTCAAAATCAATCAAAAAATTATTACAGATGCTCACGTTCATATTCATAAATGTTTTAAAATCGACCAATTATTGAACGCATCTCTAGAAAATTTTCAGAAAATATCTCAAACTACAACCGATATTGAAAAATCGGTTTTTTTGATATTTTTGACAGAAATGCCTGGTGACTTTGAATTTAGTAAACTATTAGAATATGCCAAAAATTATCAGCAAATCAATAACTGGAAATTAGCTCCAACTCAAGAATCAATATCAATTTATGCCGTTAATAACGATAATCAAAAAATTTTCATAATTGCTGGTCGCCAAATTGTTACAGCAGAAAAATTAGAAGTTTTAGCCTTAATTTCAGATAGTGAATTTGCAGATAATTTACCTGTAGAAACTACCATCCAAAATATAGTATCAAAAGGTGGCATACCCGTATTACCTTGGGGAGTAGGAAAATGGTTAGGAAAAAGAGGCAAAATTTTACAAACATCATTAAATTCAGATACTCTTCCTATGGTATATTTCGGTGATAATAGTGGTCGTCCTAATTTTTGGTCAAGACCAGCTTATTTTCAAATAGCTGAAAAGAAGGGATGGAAAGTTTTACCAGGAACAGACCCTTTACCTTTAAAATCTGAATATTCACGACCTGGAAGTTTTGGATTTGTAGTTGAGGGTGAATTTGATTTGGCAAAACCAGGAAAAAGTATAAAGGAGATTTTATTAAATCCTACTATTTCAGTTCAACCTTATGGTGCCCTAGAAACACCATTTCGATTTATTCGTAACCAGTTAGCGATTAGATATGGCATTCAAGAAGGTGTTAGGTGTTAGGTGTTAGGTGTTAGGTGTTAGGTGTTAGGTGTTAGGTGTTAGGTGTTAGGTGTTAGGTGTTAGGTGTTAGGTGTTAGGTGTTAGGTGTTAGGTGTTAGGTGTTAGGTGTTAGGT
>JBARXI010000511.1:0-22592 GCA_049647275.1 Microcoleaceae cyanobacterium | reverse complement strand
ATCGCAGCAGTTAACAGATGTTATAAGTGAAACGGTATCGCAAAGTTTGACTGTATGCCTCAAATCTAAATACAGACAGATTATAATTCTCAAGCACTATATATAGTGTCTTTGCGTAAGTCCTGATCAAGTTATTTTTTTATAAATATTAAACATAAATAAAAGCTTTATGGAGCCAAATTTATTACCCATTTGAACCACTGCCACAGCGAACCAATACCTTCTAAACGAGAAATACCAGAAGCTCTTGCTTGAACTAAAGCAGCAGCAGACCGATGAGCAGAATATTGCAAACCCAAAAAGGAGTCAACCGGCGCATAAGGACCCCCTAAAGTAATAATTCCTGCTGCGTATATTCGACCTCCCATTCTATTATTTGAATCAGAGGAATTTCGCATTTCCCGAATTTCAAAATCATTGTTCACTGCTAATTTACCTAAAGGATTCAGTGGTAGTTTATAATGAGTAACTAAATCATTTAACAAAGGATTATCTATTACCTGATTCTCTACTCCTGTACAGTCGAGCGCAAAATCAGCTTCAATTTTTTCAATACCCCGCTCCTTTCTACTACAAATATAAATCAATAACTTACCATTTTGATCGGATTTAATCCGTTTAACTTCCCCAAATTTAATCAGATACCATCCTGCTTCCAATCCTTTTGTAATCAGTTGTTGCCATTCCGGACGATCGGATGTAGTCGTACCCCCCCAATTTTCCAATAACTTAGAGCGTTTCATCGGATCTACAGCTTCTAGTTTAGCTCGAAAATCTCCACCTATACAAGACTTTGGCCAGTTATAGACTTGTAATTCCCAATGATTATTGACCTGGCGTTGAGTAAATCCAAATTTTTGACCTTGGAATTTAGGCGATCGCATCAAATGAATAATCGTCATGGGATAACTAACAGAACGGATTTTCCCTAGTTTTTCAATAACCCGGGATGCAGCAATTCCTCGACCACGAACAACAACACTTCCTCCCTTGCGGGCTAAATACTCATATATGTGTTTATGGTTTTCATAACAGTTAACTACTGACTTAAAATCCCTTGTCTGAGAACGATAACTTTGCATATCTGGCAAAAATCTAATTGCTGGATATCCTGTAGCAATATGAATATAGCGAGCAAGCAGAAACCGATTTTCTAACTCTCTGGGTTTTGGTACAGAATAAGCAATGCAGTAGCGACCGTCATCTGTTTGCCGTATACTCAGCACCCGACCATAACGTAACATTTCCTCCCAACCAATGCGTTTGGCTTCCCTATCCATAGATAAAAAAACATCCTGAGCACGTGGAGTATAGGTAGTTGCTAATAATGGTTCGGTAAATACCTGCCATAGTGGCTTGCAAGCATTCAATATGCGGCCAGAAAATAGTTCTCGTACCGATTCTCGTAGGGCATAACCAGGCCAACCCCAAATGTTATCAGGGCAGGAGTCAGACCCAGAGCGGATGCGGTCTAAAGGTTGAATTTGGGAGTTGTTACAGAGACGTTGGTATCGACTATAGGGTTTTTTGTCAACGCTCAAAATTGCAATCTGTTCTGGCTTGACTCCAGAAATTCTGAGAGTGTCTACCCAGGCGAAACTACCGATACCCCCACCGATAGCAGCATAGTCAATTTCTTCAACTGGTATACCTGTAGCGTAAATCGCATTAATAGACAGTTGTTGGCAGGCAAATAATTTTGGTGGGGGAAATCTGGGGCAGGGATTAGTGGGGGGTGGTGCAGGAGGAGGATTTTTTCTGAGTTTTAAAGCTGGAGAAGTGTTGAGGGTTTTTGGTGTTTTAGGCGCTTTAGTCGCGGGGTCGAAAATAATTGTTGATTCTGGGTTGACTTTTATCTTTGGGACGATCGCTTTAATTGTATAAGGTCCAATTTGGAGGATATCGCCACTAATGAGGGGATGAGTTATTTTGTGTATCGGTTTACCGTTGAGAAAAGTGCCGTTAATACTGCGGTCTGTGACTGTAAGTATACCGTTTAGACAGGTGATGAGCAGGTGGAAATAGGAAATTTGGTCGCTTGTTAATACTATTTGTGTAACTTGCTGTTGATGGAGAGTTGTTGGTAGATATTTTGCTATTCTACCTATGGCTATGGGAACTTGGCAAGTTTGTTGCTGTTGTTCTTTGGTGACTGGTTGTTTCCAGATTAATTGGATGTGCATGATTTTTTTCTCAACAACCAAAAGCGATCGCTATCGCTATTTAAGCTTTAAGGATGATTTTATCTGAAATACGAAAAATAATCCTACAGTTATTTCACAAAATCTGAAAGTTGAGCCAGAGAGTAAAAAAGTAATTTTAGATCGAATACAAGTAATTATGCTATCTACCCAAACGGACCACACTTCGCACAATCTCTATCATATCATGTCCGGATAATTAGTGATAAAAAAACTTTCTCCTCATCTTTCCCTTCTTCCGTACAGTAGGGGTAATTTCTGATAGAATGCTCCGCAAACATGAATTACCCTGTACGGGTAATTTCGTTCCGAATGCTCCGCAAACATGGAAAGCGGAGCATGACCTAGGAAAGGAAATTACCCCGACAGACTCCTCCCTCGTTATTTATAACTATTCAACCGGACATGATATCAATCATCTGTAGGAAACATTAACCTATTTTATATTAGTACCTGTGTCTGACCAGATTGTATTGTTCTGCCACATAGGGGGCAAAATAATTCTAAATAAGAGTAAGGTAAAATATTACCACATATACATTTAATGCCATAAACGGGAGAATTTCTATTTACAGGAGGTTGTTTTGTTTTAACTTTTATGCTTTTGACTTTGAGCAATTTTTTGCCTAAAAAAATCTGACTTCCTATTCTTATGGGAGCTTTTTGATGAATAATTTTTTGGCCGTCAACAACTATGGGATGAGGTTGAGAAAAGTTTTTTGTCAGGTTGTTTAAATAAAAAGTATTTGTGGTTGAGTCGAAGCAGATTTCTGCGTGTAGACGAGAGACTGTTTTTGTTCTGTCTTTGATAACTAGATCGCACAAATTTGGTTCTCTACCTACACGAATTATGCCAGGAATTTTGCTTACTTGATTTGAGGTTATGGTTTGGTGAAGGTACTGACTCTCCTCCTGCCATAACAGAGTAATTTTGTACATTGCTGTAGATGATAATATCTAACATCAATTGTTTTAATATATCTTGGGAATTATGTCAATATATAGGAGAGAAGAAGCAAAAGCCTAGCTCGCAACAGTGGGAAAAATATTTCCCCCTTATCAGATTTCCAAAAGAATTGACCAAACATAACCAGATATACAGACAAAGGAATTAATATATTTCATTATTCTGTGCAGCCTCACAGAAGATTGGTATTAATTGTTAATTATTAATTGGAATTAATTGGAGTAACTTCTAGACTTTACCGATGATTTATATGAGAGTAAAGGGCAAGATACCAATCCTTAATCAAGCCTCACCCGAATACCATTTGACTAAATTCTTGTCACATTTGAAGAGGGAAAAAGGTTGTGCGAAGCAAGGGGGATAATAACAGTTAACAATTACGGGTAGAAAATTCCGACCCCCTTAGACTAAGCCTTCTTGTGAAGTAGTAATCTCCCGATTATCTAAAGCTATTATCCCGTTAATATCTAACATTCCCTTTTGTGAAATACTGAAAGTTAAATGGTATCAGAAATGATGTTTAGGCTATTCCTTCTGACTCTTGAATCCTGAATCATGACTTCTAGCAACAGCCTAAGTATTAGCAAATATCGATCGAGCCTGGTATAAATCATGTAAGCTGTTTGTATGTATTCATCCAATCGCTAATCATTTCAGGACAATTAGCTAAAGTTTCCGCCAAGGATGCGAACTCCACCAAAGGTAACGGACCTTTAAATACATAACCTTGCATTTCATCGCAGTTATGTTTAGCCAAAAAAGCCAATTCTTCCTCTGTTTCAACTCCTTCAGCAATTACTCGTATATTTAGTTGATGAGCCATTGAAATAATTGCGGATGTGATGACTTGGTTTGTATGATTGTCATTAATTTTGTTAATAAAATTATGATTAATTTTGATACTATCAATAGGAAATTTTTGCAGATAACTTAAAGACGAATAACCTGTACCAAAATCATCTATAGCAATTTTAATTCCTAAAGTTTTTAAACCATGTAAGCTCCGAACAGCTGTTGTTTCATTTTCGATTAGAACACTTTCATTAAAATCTAACTCTACATAATTAGGAGCTAGACCACTATTTAAGAGAACTTTAACTAATCTTTGACGTAAATCTAATCTATTTAATTGGCGAGCAGATACATTTACTGATACTCGAATTTTTCCTAACCCAATATCTTGTAAAGCTTTAATATCTTCACAGGCAGTTTTCAAAACAAATTCACCAATTGGTTCAATTAAACCTGTTTCTTCTGCTAAGGGTAAAAAATCTGCAGGCAATACCATAGAACTCTCTGAAATTTGCCAGCGGACTAAAGCTTCAGCTCCAACAATTTGACCTGTTATTAAATTAACAATTGGTTGATAGTAAACTTTAAATTTTTTATTTGATAAAGCTAAATATAAATCACTTTCTAATTGGAAATTGCTACTTGTTTTATGCTTGGCAGCCATGGTATAAAAATCATACTGATTATCTCCCTGTTTTCGAGCATATTGCATAGCATTTCTTGCCTTTAAAAGTAGTTGTCCAATTTGATTACCATCAAGAGGATACAGGGAAATTCCAGCACTAACACTAATAAAAAATTTTTGTTTGTTTAATACAAACGGTTCAATAAATTGTTTCAATATATTTTGGATAACACCAGCAATTTCTACTTTATTATTGCCTGGTTCTAGGATAATAGCAAGTTCATCTGTATTTACACGGGCAAGAACAGTTTCTTTAGCAAAAAGTTGATTGATTCGTTGAGCTACAGCTTTAATTAATAAATCACTCCACTCATATCCTAAATCATTAATGCGGTTAAACCGATTTAAACCTAAACAAATTACCGGTACAATTTTTTCACTGGATTTTTTGGATTCGGAATTTCCCGGTTCTGAAGTAGTAATTTGACTAATAATTTTACTAAATTTATCTGGTAATGAAAGTCGATTAGGTAGGGAAGTTAGATTATCTTGATTAGTTAACTGAGCGAGCTGATGTTTGACATCTTGAATTTGCTGACTGTAGCGTGATTCTATGGCTTGTTCTGATTGATATTTCTGGAGGGCAATCTCAATTGTAGTTTTCAAAGCTTGGGGTTTGAATGGCTTGACTAAATAGCCATAAGGTTCTGTTAATTTGGCGCGCCCTAGGGTATCATCATCTGCATAAGCAGTCATGTAAACTACAGGTATTTTTAACTGATACCGAATATATCCGGCAGTTTCTATTCCATCTAAATCTCCTTGGATCATGATATCCATTAACACTAAGTTAGGAAGCTCTTTTGTTGCAGTTTGAATTGCCTCTGCACCAGAATCTACAATTGCAACTACTTCATATCCTAGTCTTTTAAGATTTCTTGCGAGATTTTCTGCAGCAATTAATTCATCTTCAACAACTAAAATTTTAGTGGTAGGTTTGGGAGTTTTTGCAGTATTTTGAGTTGCGTTCATAATGTTCTATCTCTAAGATTTAGATAATTTTGATTGTATCAATATATAAATTATACTGCTTACTTAAAACTTAGGTAGAAGATAGAGGTAGTATGACGGTGAAGGTACTTCCTTGATTTAGCTGACTTTCGACTTCAACCTCACCACCATGAAGTTTTACTAAGCGCTTCACAATTGCTAATCCTAATCCTGTCCCCTCAATTCCACTAACATTTTTAGCTCTGTAGAACATTTCAAATAAATTAGGTAAATCTTCTGATGGAATTCCTATACCTTGGTCTTGAATTTTGAAGGTAGCAAAATTATTTTGACAAGTTAAGGTAAAATTAACTTTTTTATTTTGAGGAGAATATTTAAGAGCATTAGAGAGTAGATTAACGAGAATACGTCGGAGTAAGTCGCTCTCAACAAATCCTGTAAATTTTTCTCCTTGGCAAGAAAAGATAATGCGATTTGAACTGCGCTCGCTGAAATGTATTTCTGTAACGATACTCTCACAAAAATCTTTAAGGTCGCACAAATTAAAGTTACAGTCTAGTTTTTCTAAATCTACCTGAGATAAAAGTAGTATATCTTCTAAAATATCATTGATTTGGTTACTTGCTCGTTCAATATTTTCCAAATACTTATCTTGCTTATTTTGTAATTTTTCAGGATACTTAATACTATAATATTTGAGTAAGGAAGCAGATAAATTAATTTCCATTAAAGGATTCCGAATGTCATGAGATGTCATAGCCAAAATACCAGTTTTAAGTTGATTAAGTTTTTGCTCTTCCTTTAAGAATTCCTGGAGTTGTAAATCAACCTGATATTTATTGATAGCAATCTCCATTGTTGTGCGAATATCATGTATTTTAAAAGGCTTCACTAAATAGCCGTATGGTTCCGTTTTTTTAGCTCTTTCTAGGGTAAAATCGTCCGTATAAGCAGTCATATAGACTATAGGAATTTTTAATTGGAAATAAATATATTCTGCTGCTTCAATGCCATCAATTTCACCCTGAAGCATAATATCCATTAGCACTATATCGGGTGGGTTTTCTGTTGCTACTTCAATTGCTGCTTCACCTGAATCGACAACATCAATTATCTGATATCCTAGCTTTGTTAAATTTCTAGCTAAACTTTCGGCAGCAATCAGTTGATCTTCAACAATCAGAACTTTGAACGGAGGATAGTTATTCGTATTCGTTAATGAATTCATGTTATTTATTACAACAATTATCAACATAGAAACACAAACTAACTTTTATTTTTTAAGTAGAAGTAGATTGTGAATAAATACCATAACTTTACTATATTAGCGAGCAACTAATATAGTGAAGTTATAAGCATCTAAATATCAATATATCGTAGAAATACAGATGCCACATCACCCATTTAGATCGCCCAACTGGGTGATTTCTCAGATCGCCACTTTATATGACCTAGATCACTGAGAAGGGAGAGGGTCTGAGTTATTACTAAACTAAATAGACAAAAAAGCAGATACCATAAACTTTAAATGGTTTTGTTTTGTCTTCTCCACTTTATATTCTGTCTTCTTGTACTAGTACTATTACTTTCATAGGGAAACTGCAAAACTTCCTATACTTTATTTTCTAGTTTAAAATCGATCTTTGTACTTTAGAGGAAAGAATGTCAAATGAACTAATGTGCCATTACTGGCATCAAATTCTATTTCAGCTTTCAACTGTTTAGAAAGAATTCGTACTAACTTTAACCCTAAAGAGGAAGTATTTTGCCAATCAAAATCTGCCGGAATACCAATACCATTATCCCGAATCGTGAGATAAATTTTTTGCTCTGTATCTTGATTTAATTCAATACAAACTTCTCCAGATTTATTATTAGGAAAAGCGTGTTTAAAAGAATTAGTGACTAATTCATTAATCAGCAAACCGCAAGGAATTGCTGTTTCTATATTCAAGGTTATAGGTTCTACGTTAATAATAGGTTGAACTGTACTGGCTCTGTCACCGTAGGAAAAGAACAAATTATCGATCAAAGTATGAAGATATTCACTAAAATCTATTTCCCCTAAATCTTTGGACTGATAAAGTTGTTCATGAATCAGAGCCATGGTCTGAATGCGGTTTTGACTATCAGCAAACAGTTCTTGAACCTTTTTATCCTCTATATAATCTGATTGTAAATCTAATAAATTGGAAATAACGTGGAGGTTGTTTTTAACTCGGTGGTGAATTTCTTTGAGCAAAATTTCTTTTTCCTGAAGAGAAGCTTGAATTTGTTCTTCAGCTTGTTTGCGATCGCTAATATCAATACAACTACCAATATAACCAACAAAGTTCCCATCTAAATTAAATCTAGGAACTCCTGTAGCCAAAACCCAACGATATTCACCATCTGCTCTTCTCAAACGATATTCCATCGTAAATGCTTCGTGTCGATGAAAATTTGAAACATAAGTTTCAAGACATTGCTGCATATCTTCCGGATGAACTCCCTCTATCCAGCCACTCTCTACTTCTTGTGCTAAACTCCGCCCAGTAAAGTTTAGCCAGGTTTGATTAAAATAGTTACAAAGGTTATCAGTTGCAGACATCCAAATTAATACAGGAGCACTGTCAGCCATGATCCGAAAACGTTGTTCGCTTTCGCGAAGTGCTAACTCTGTTTCCTGGTATTCCAGAGCACGAGTGAAAATTTCAGCAATAATTTTTAATAGATTTATTGTAGAATCTCTCCAAGTATATGGTTGACGAACTGCATCAAATCCGACGAAACCAATAAATTGAGATCCAGAAATCATTGGTATGCACAATAATGATTGAATTGATTGTGCTAAAAATCTCTGTTTTTCTATGTTAGCTTCTGAAGGCAGCTCGGCTACCAAAGGTATATGTATCACCTCAAATTTGTACATTTTTTTCATAAACCACGGTATATTATCTTGAGGAATGTATTGTAAATTCTCAATTAGAGGTTCAATTCCCTCAGCACACCATTCGTGAGTATTAGTGATGTAACTTTGCTCTTCATTGTTTAAAAACATATAACTACGGTCTGCTCCGGTTAACTCACCGAGTTGTTGCAAAGCTAACTCTATACTGCTATCTATTTGCTCTGGATCGAGGTTAATAAAACTGGTGGAGATACTGGAAACAAGTTGTTCTAATGCTACTTGACTCTCAAGGGCGACCTCTGCTGCTTTGCGATCGCTAATATCTTTATGAGTGCCGAGCATTCTCAGTGGTTTGTCGGTTTCATCTCTACTGACAACCTTACCATAAGTTGCTATCCACTTCCATTGATTTGATTTAGTGCGGAGTCGATAGTCAAAGGCATAAATAAATGAACTATCTTCTAAGTGCAGATTCAACGCATCCATTACCCAACCCTTATCTTCTGGATGAATCAGCATTTGCCAACTGCTAACCTGCCCTAGAAGTTCATTTTCCTCGTAGCCTAACATTTTTAAGCATTGGGAACTGTAATAAAATTCTCCGGTAGAAATATTCCAATCCCACAACCCATCACCAGAAGCTTCTAAAGCAAGTTGTAGCCGCTCTTGAGATAGTTTTAGTTCTACTTGTGCCAGTTTATTCTCGCTAATATCTTCTGCTATTCCAGCGATTCTGTAAACTTCTCCGGCTTGATTTTTGATGGGGAAAGAACGATCCCAAATCCAACGAATTTCGTCATTTGGTCGTAAAATACGATACTCTAGTTGTTCTTCTTTTGTTTGAGCGGAGTTAGCTATATACTCACTTACTCGTAAATGATCTTCCGGGTGAACAGTATCTAGAAAATATTTGGGTGATGCGTATAACTGTTGATGACTACGACCCCAAATTTTTTCATAGCTAGGAGAGATATAAATTATTTGATTGCTATAAATATCGCGCATCCAGAACACACTGTCAATATTTTCTGCTAACTGACGAAATCTTTCTTCACTTTCTCGTAATGCTATTTCTGTTTGCTTACGTTCAGTAATATCTAAAACTGTACCAAAAAGTTTAATTACTTTACCTTCATTATTAATAATAGGTTTTCCTGTGAGTGAAAGATGTTTCAGTGAGCTATCTGGAGTAATTATTCGTCGATCGAATTCATAACTTTCACCATGATTAATTGCTAATTCAATTGCTTTTTGTAAAGCTGGTAAATCATCTGGATGAACTAATTTGAGATAATCTTCCTCAGTTACAGAGCTGAGATTTGGGTCTAAACCAAAAATATTGTATAATTCCTCTGACCAGATTATTTCACCTGTAGTTAAATCATTTTCCCAACTTCCTATATGAGCAAATTTTTGAGCTTCTGCTAATTGCGTTTGACTGCGACGGAGTGTTAAAAGTGCTTCTTTTTCATCTGTAATATCTCGCGCTAGTGCATAAATTAAACCTTCTTCTTGAAAAGGAATAATATTCCAAGTTAACCAACGATAACAACCATCTCTAGTACGATAACGGTTTTGAAAGTTGTATGTACTATCACCTTCAGTTACTTTCCTCGCTTCTGTCAGGGTATTTTCTCGGTCTTCTGGATGTATAAATTCAATATAGGGAACTGCTAATAGTTCTTCAATAGAATAACCTAACTTTGTTGACCAACTCGGATTTAGTCGTTTAAAATAACCATCAGTACCAGCAATAGCTAATAAATCAACAGAAATATCAAAAAAGCGATCTCTTTCTATTTCTGCCTGTCGTCGCTTTGTGATGTCATTTAGCACATAAATTATACAGTTTTTTTTATCTATTTCTATTTTTTCTGCTGATAATTCTATAATTTTTTCTGCTCCTAGTTTTGTATATATTTCTATTTCTCGATCGCTAACTTTTCCTGTAGATTGTAAAGTCTGTATTATTTCTTCATATATAGTAGAATTTTTAAATAGATTAACTTCTACACAGTTTTGACCAATTATTTCTTCTTTTGAATAAGAAAATATTTCTCTAAAACCTTCATTTATATCAATAATATCTAGTTCTGGCAATCTTAATATCATCATTGATACGGGAGAATAATGAAAAATTCTATAAAATTTTTCTTCAGATATTTTTAGTTCTATTGTTCTTTCTTCTATGCGTTCTTCCAGTTCAGTAAAACTATTGTTTAAACGCTCGCTCATCTGATTGAATGATTGTACTAAACCTTCAAATTCGATGAAACTGACTATCTCTAACTTTCCCGACAAAGAACCTTTGGCAATATCAGCAGTAGCTTGACTTAACTTAAAAATTGGTTGAGTTACCCAACGAGAAGTGAAAATAGCTAAGTAACTAGCTAGAGCAATTGCTAACAAACAGAATAGAACAGTAATTCTAGTATTTTCATTAATTTGTACCATGAATTCTGATGCTGGTACAGCAATTAAAATTAACCACTCTAAGCCAAATTCATCTTGCCAAGGTGTTAATTGAACAAAGTTTTTTTTCCCATCAATGTTAAATTCTAGATGATGATTAGCTGTAATTTGATTTAGTTCGCTAAATGTTTCTAGTATTTTTTTAGCTGTTGCTCTAACTAGAGGAGCGTTACTATTCAGTACAGATAGTCGTTGTGGCAAATCGTTAACTAGATAAGATGCTTTTTCCTCAGAGGAACTAGCTACAATCAACCCAGACTTTTCGATAATATAAATTACTCCTGAATGAGTAGTCTTTGCTTTCTTCAGTAATTCAGAAATATCGGATAGGGGTTTCTCTACTCCTAATACGCCGATGAGATTATTATTTTTATCGTAGATTGGATAACTAGCTGAAATAGCTAAAACTTCGGGTAAACCATTCCAATTATAAATTTTACTCCACGAAGGTTTATCTGTTATTACTGCATCAGTATACCAACTTTGATTTAGATAGTTGTATTCATAACTGTTCAATTTTTCTGTTAAATTTCCTTGAGCATCTGTGGAGTATTCCTGTAGAATTCCCGGATTAAGTCTTGTCATTAAACTTATACTAAAATCACCATCTTTATTTTGTTCAAAGCTAACAAAATCTCCCTCAGAGTTGCCAAATTTTATATTACTAACATTAAACTGTTGTATTTGCTTCTCAAACAAGCGTCCTGTACTTTTTAAATTATTGAAATTGAGCAACTCTAATTTAATTAAATCCTGATTAATTTGATGAATTAAATGAGGACCTTCTAAAGCATCTTCTAATTCTTGACTAACATGATGACTAATTTCAGTGTTGAGCTGAGTTGCTAGTTGCTTAACTGCCTTTTCTCCATTGTGTAATGATGCCCAACCAACAATTCCGACGATCGCTAATATTTGGGTAACAAAAGAAGTTGCTAAAACTATACGAAGTGAGATTTTTTGTTTTTTATTGAAACTACGATTTTCTGACATTATATGATTAGTCAGTTTTCTGATTAATTTTTCTACTGATAAATTCTTCATTTTTGTCATTTTATCAATTTTAAATATTGTTTTATTTGAAGTAATTATAATAAAAAAAATTATTTGATTTTGACGATAAATTAGTTTTTATACCAAAAAAAAACGCGGTCACGCCCTTGAGTTTTAGCTTCATAAAGCGCTAAATCGGCATTTCCAATTAAATCACTTTTCTGAGATTCTGAGTTAGGATGTAGAGTAGCTACTCCACAACTAATAGTGACATAATTGCTAACTGTTGAACCGGGATTATCAATCTGAGCATCTTTTATAGTTTTACGAATTTTTTCGGCAACATAAATTGCTCCTTCTTTATCTGTTTCAGGTAAAACTATTACAAATTCCTCTCCGCCATAACGAGCTGCTAGATCGGTAGAACGATTAACATTTTGAATGATCATATCAGCAATTTTCTTTAAGCATAAATCTCCGGATGGATGGCCATATGTATCATTATAAGCTTTAAAAAAATCTACATCACACATGATAACTGATAAAGGCAAACCATTTCTTAAAGCACGTCTCCATTCATTTTCTATAAACTTATCAAAATAGCGACGATTAGCAATCATCGTCAAACTATCTATCAAAGCTAGACGTTCTAATTCGTGATTTGCTCTTTCTAATTGTTCAGCTAACATCCGCTCTTTTTCTACTTGTCTTCTCAGTTCATTCATTGCCCATTGGGTTTCCAACAAACGACGAACTCTTTGACGTAAAACTGCCCAGTGAATTGGTTTTGTTACATAATCTGTTGCCCCTACTTGAAATGCTAAATCAACAGATGCTTGGTCGTCTAGCACCGTAATCATTAATACTGGTGGACTATCTTCCCCTAATTGCTTTTGTAATTCAGCACAGCAAGTAAAACCATCCATTTCAGGCATCATAGCATCAAGTAAAACTATATCTGCTAGTTGTTTTTGACAAATTTTTAAGCATTCTTCCCCGTTATTTGCTTCAATAACTTCATACCCATCTTTCTGCATCACGCGACGCAATATTAGTCGAATAGTTTTCTCATCATCGACAATCAATATTCTGGGTTGTACAGTCCAAAAATCTGGTTTAATCATAATCTCGATCGATTCGATTTTTTAATTTTAAAGCAGCAGTAACTCTGTGATATTCTTGATTAAGTTTTTCTATGAGTTGCTCTGCATTTTCTGTAGTTCCCATACGACCTATTGCTTCCAGTTTGCCACATATTTGAGCTAAACTATTTGCTCCTATGGTTAAACTAAGAGATTTTAAAGCATGAGCAGAATTTCTCAATTCTACTCCATTTTTAGCTAATATTGCTATAAAAATTGCTTCTTGCTTTTCGGGAGCTTCTTCTAAGTAACTATTAATAATCTCTGTTATAATACTTTCATCTCCTCCTGCTGCTTGCTCTTTGAGACTTTCAAATACCGACTCTTCAATAGCTGGAATCATACATTCTGATTTCTGTTGACTCGGAGAATCTACTAATGATAAATTATTGGTTTCAGGCTCAGATTCCATATTTTTGATCGTGGTAAAGTTCGCTCCATCTTTAGTCAAATTTTGACGATCGACAATATTTTCTGAGATGATATTTTGATTAAGTTGCTCTAATTTAGAATCTACGGTCTTTGTTTCTTCAACTATCTCATTTTCTACTGGCAACTGATTAATCTGTTGTAATTTTCTGTGGTTGATATAATTTTCTAATGCTTTGAGTAATGCTTCAGCTCGCACTGGCTTACTTATATAATCATTCATTCCTACTTCTAAACATTCTTCGCGATCGCCTCGCATAGCATGGGCAGTCATCGCGACGATCCAAGGCCGTTTTGTCTGGTGAAAGATTTTAAAAATCCGCCTTGTTGCCTGTAACCCATCCATTTCAGGCATTTGTACATCCATGAAAACTAGATCGTAGTGTTGACGACGCACTGCTTCTAATGCCTCCAATCCATTATTGGCGATATCAGCGCGATAACCTAGCCTTTCTAATAAGAGTAGAGCGACTTTCTGATTCACCGCAACATCCTCTACCACAAGAATGCGCAGGGGCAACTTCGCCTCTTGCCGATCGCTCAAGGGTAATTCTTTGATTGAAGTTTGAGGTTTCACAGATATTGGTTGAGACCCCAACCCAGAAACTAACACTTCATATAACTGAGACTGCTTAATAGGCTTACTCAAAAAAGCTACAAATGAAGCTCTACCTGCTGTTTCCTCTAGTGTCAGCTTGCCTACTGAACTTAGCATGACCAAAGGTAATCGTCTATAATCTGGTATAGATTGAATTTCCTCTGCTAAGGTTAAACCATCCATTGTGGGCATCTGCAAATCTAATACAGCAATATCAAATTTTTCCCCAGAGCGAATTAATTCTAAAGCTGCTGCTCCTGAATCTACTGCTGTTACTTCCATTCCCCAAGATTGGACTTGCAAGCTAATAATTTTTCGATTAGTGGCATTATCGTCAACTGCAAGTAGTCGCTTACCAGCTAGCTCTGGCTGAGTTTTTTTCAGATTTGTTTCTGTAATGCTTTCAGTTGCCATGGCCATCATTGTAAAGTGAAATGTCGAACCTTTACCTTCTTCACTTTCTACCCACATTTCACCACCCATAGCTTCACTTAATCGTTTGCTAATGGCTAGACCTAACCCTGTACCTCCATACTGCCGAGTCATCGAAGCATCAACCTGACTAAAAGGCTTAAATAGCTTTTCCAATCTCTGTGGAGGAATTCCTATTCCTGTATCTTTGATCAAAAATTCAATCTCATATAGGTTGTCAACAGCTGTATGGATTTTGTTGGCATCAGTGTTAGTCTGTAGTTGTTGATTATTTTCGCTCGACTCTGGTTGAGGTAGTTGAGTCTGAGCTGATAACCATTTTTTCCCATTTACTGATACAATTACTTCGCCACTAGCAGTAAACTTGACTGCATTAGAAAGTAAATTAGCAAGTATTTGGCGTAGTCTTGTAACATCTCCTACTATCGCTTCAGGAGTATCTCGATAGATAATATATGCTAATTCTAAACCTTTAGCACCTGCTTGAGAGGCTACTAAATCTAGGGCTGATTCTACGCAACTGCGGAGATTAAAAGGTTGGTCTTCTAATTCTAGCTTTCCAGATTCAATTTTAGAAAAATCGAGAATATCGTTGATAATTGTTAGTAATGAGTCACTACTATTACGGATAGTATCTACAAAATCTTGTTGTTGAGAGTCTAATTTTGTATCCATTAGTAATCCTGTCATGCCAATAATTGCATTCATGGGAGTACGAATTTCGTGACTCATCATTGCCAGGAATTCACTCTTAGCTCGATTAGCAGTTTCCGCTTCAAGTCTTGCTTTTTCTAATTCTACATTTTCGCTTCGTAATTGGATTTGTCTTTGTTTTTCCTGCTTTAAGTGATTTGCTTGGGCAATAGCAATTCCTACTTGTGCTGCAACTGATTCTAATAGTTCAATTTCTTCATTGGTCCAATGACGAAATGAATCGCATTGATGGAGAACAATTACTCCATTTGGTTCTCTCTTATAGGAGGTACGAATTGCTAATATTGATTTCACTCCTAATAAGCAACAAGCCTCAGTATCTTTCATTATTAAGGGTTCTGAGTAAGTATTTTCGCTCTTAATTGCTTTATCCTGAGCTAACACCTGTTCAGCATGATAATTTTCTATGACTGCAATTGATAGACCTTTGATTGATTCGTAGCCTAATTCTAGATATTCTGCTACTAAAGGAATCTCTGGTGATGGTTTAGCAATGTAACTATATATTAGACAGCGATTTACTTTAAATGTTTGCCCGATTAGTTTAACTGCTGTTTGAAATATTTGTTGACTGTCTAGGGTAGAACGAATTTCTGTCGTGAGTTGTTTATGGAGTAAAACTTGTTTAATTTGGTTTTCTAGAGCTACTTTTGATGAAGATCGTTCTAGTTGGTTTCCTACCCATTGCGCCATTAGTTTTAAGATGTGGCGATCGCTTTTTTTAAAAGGTTCTTGTTTTGGATGTGGGCTAGTAAAGCTAAGTGTACCATATACTTTTCCTTCTACTATGACAGGAATTCCTATATAAGTTTCGAGTTTAAAAAATGTTTGGCCGTAAGCAGGATGATCGCGCCAATCGGAATTTCCAGCATTCTCAAAACTAATTGCTTCGTTTTGTTTAATAGTATTACTGCAATAAGTCTGTTTAAGATTGATAGTATCTCCTGGTTTGAGAGAAAAAGGAAATCCCTTGGGTAGTTGTGCTGCGACTACTTCATAATGTTCTTCTGTAATCTTTGCTAGAACACCTATTTCAGTCTTATATCGCATTCGCCCCATTCCTAAAATTCTTTGCAAAATAGTATCTAGGTTTATATTAGTTTCTGAAGCTACTGTGTATAGACCACGGATAATTTCTTCTGCTTCTTTTAGTTCAGTTTCTGCTTGTTTTTTTTCTGTAATATCAGTAGCAGTAATAATAAATCCAATAATTTTTCCTTCTCTATCATATTGGTTTTTTACTACTAAACTGACTAATATATGAGTGCCATCTTTTCTAATGTAATTCCATTCTAGAGGCTCAAAAATTCTTTCTCGTGCTAATTCTACTAAGGTATCAAAATCTTTAATTGGGCGATTTAATTTCTGAGTTATTTCTTGAGTGCGTTCTCTTAATTGGGATGTTTCCTGAAATATTGTTAGGTTTTGTTTCCCAATTATTTCTTCTCTGTGATAACCCAATATTTTTTCAGCACCAAAGTTAAATATGGTAATCAAACCATCAATATCTGTGGCAATAATAGCGACTTCTGTAGCAGCGTCAATTACTTGTTGTAAGTTATCATTCAATCCCGCAAATTGTTGAGCTGCTATTTTACTTTTAGTAATTACTTCAGTGAACATAATAATCCCAGCAATTTCACCTTTAATATTGTACCAAGGGTTAATTTCCCATCGTATCCAGTCTAGACTAATATCTGGTCTAGGAAATTGATCTTCTTCGCATTGACGAACTTCTCCTGCTAGACAAGTCTGATAAATTTGTTTCCAGCGAGCGGAAATTTCTGGAAAAACTTCGTAATGACTGCGCCCAATAATCTCTTTTTCTGTTAAGTTGTAATCAGTTAACCAGCGCTTAGATGCTTTTAGGTAGTGCATATCTAAGTCAAAAATAGCCACTGCTGCTGGTATATCCTCAACAAGCAGAGGTCTGAGAATTTGATTTTCTTTTATAGCTAGCTCTACCTGCTGGTTTTTTGTAATTTCACCAATGCTAATCAACCTACGCCCACCTATAACTTTACTGATTTGATTTTGTCCGCCGGGTAAGTAATGACATTCTAATAATTCTTCTTTTTCTGTATTTTCAGGACTATATTTTACGGTGTCATTAACAGCTTTTTTACCATTAACTATTTGAGATTTAAAAAAATAATGTTCTTCCTTTTTTTTATTGTTAATCATAACTATAAATATATCAATAATTGATTTTGAAATACCGTTTTTAGTCTTTACTACTAATGCAAAAGTTTTTATTACTTGATTCCGACCGATACAATTATAATTAAGTTCGAGTTTTACTATTCCCTTTATACTATATTTAGTTAATATTTATACTAAAAAAAATCTTGCTAATTAATTATTTTTTTTTTACTTCTGAAATATTTTGACTATAAAGTATTATTTGCTCTATTTATGATAAGTAGATAAAATCTTTTACCTTGATTTAATAAAGATGCTATAAACCATCATTATAAACTTGAGTCAGGTATTTTTAGTTAATATTATACCAATTATAGCAATATCAAATCATTTAGTGGTGAGAATTTGATTATTCCTTGCTTCGGTGTTCCTAGCTACAGTGTTCCCTCAAAGTCTACAATATCTCACGACTCAAATAAGATTGCTATAAATCAAATAATGTTACAAATAACTAATACAATTTTCGATTGGGGATTGAAAGAATTCTTCCTGTGCAGCACTTTTGAATTTCGGAGTAAGAAGCCATTTTTGATTTACCCACTACTTATACCGTTTCACTAAAGTCAGAAGTGATATTTTAGGGAATTGAAACCTCAACTTGACAGTAATTTCAGCTTATTATTTCACTTCATCAGTTACCAAATATTTGTGATATTTTTTAAGGGAATTGCTATTACAACCTAGCACCGAATATGTACTTCTAGTAATCTTTTTTATAGCAGTACGTTTTTTGGCGTTTGACAATAAATTTTGGTTGTAAGGGAGTAGGGGGTAGGTAGTAGGGAGTAGAGAAATGTCCGCGCCCTATTTGCGTAGTGCTATACCAACGATCTTAGTTAGTTTTTCTAAGGAATATTTTGAAGTAATTTTCAATAATTCAGAAGATTTTCCCAAATAAAAAAAATGCTTGAGAAAATTATCATCTCAAGCATTTTTTTTTTCAATTTAATCTGCTAATAAGAGACTGTTTGTAAACAAAAGCTAAATCAGGCTTGCTGATTAACTCGAAAAGCCTTGAAATATAAATACTTTAGCCTCTTTTCACAGAAAAAAGTGCTAGATTTTTGCTCCTACACAGCTCAAAATATCAGCATTTTGAACAGACCCAGGTAGAAAAATAAAACATACTATTGTTGATCCTATTTTCTCTTTCTTCCCCATTTATCCTGTACGTCGCCAATCCGCCACAAAAAAAACTGACCTCAGCAAACCCTAAATAAATACAATAGGATTAAAGAAATTTTTCTTCTAAACGAAATCAATATTATGGGATTTCTTTACTTCTACTAAAATGACTATTTACTTGTCAGTAAATCAAAATAGTTTAAATATCTAAATTTCCAGAGTAGAGTAATTTAGAAAATGACTATTTACTTGTCTGTAAATCAAAATAGTTTAAATATCTAAATTTCCAGAGTAGAGTTAGTTAGAAGCAGCTAAAAACTTCAATTTTTGTTACTGTTTTTTTGTTTTTTGCTCTTCCAATCAGCTAATTTTTTTTGAGCAGAATCATAAACTGGTGTTCCTTTTGGAACTAACTCAGCAGCTAGAATAGCTTCACTGATATTATTATTTTTAGCTCGTAGTAGAGCAATATTGAAAATATTCTGACTCCAATCAGCAACTAATTTTTGAGCTTCTTGATAGTTAGGCTCTCCAGGCAGAATTTTACGGGCCTGATTAATTGCTTCACTATAAGATGAAGCTTGTCCAAGTTTAATTTTTTCCTTGGCAGCTTTCAGTAATGCTTCGTTAACTGCTTCGTTAGCTTGTTCTTGTTTAGTCGCCTGTGGTTGCCATGTGGCGATCGCTAACTGTGCTTCTTGATAAATTGGTCCAACACTTGCAGGTACTAGTTTAGCTGCTGCAATTGCTTCATCATAATTTTCTTTTACTGCCCGACCAGTAGCTATATCCAGTATAGTCAGACTCCAACGCTCTATTTGAGCCTGTGCTTCGGGATAGAGTGGGTCACTTTTGGGAACCTGGGAAGCTTCCATAATGGCCTTGCTGAAACTAGAGGCAGAAACTGAACCAAATGAAGCTAAAGCTTCATCCAGTAGTTGCTTACTAGGTGAAGCCGGACTTTCTTCTTTTTTCTGGGTTGAACTTAAAGATATAGGAGTAGGAGTTGTTTCGGTCGATTGACTTTGAGAGGAAGAGACCATCGGTGATGAATTTACTTCCGAGGATATATCTTCATCTTCCATCCTAGGTAAATCAGCTATTGCCTGTTCAGCTAAGAATATAGATTTGTTCGTTAAAAACACACCCAATAGTAATACTATTGCCGTCAAACTACTTCCTGCCATCAACTTTTGTAAAAAAGATGTATCAGATTCGATATTTTGAGTAATATTTTCAGACATTTCTGGTTTCTGTTCAGTCCTTTCGATGTTTTTTTGAAATTCAACGGTGTTGTTACTTTTCTGTCCGTTCACCATATTATTTTTAGTTGTTTGTGATATATAAGAAGTTTTTACTTGACCTTGATTTGGTTTTTTTGTTGTTCCTAAAGAAACAGAGGAGTTAACAGTTATGCCTACTTTTTCTTTGGCAATATTAGAATCATTTTGATTTTTTTGAGGTAGGATTATTATATTATTTTTCTCATGGAAATTTCCAACCATCAGGGAATTTTGCTGAGGTCGTAGATGTTGAGCACATAATTCTGGTAAGCGATTAGCTAAAAAGTTATTAAGATTTTTTAGTGTGGTACATTTTCCCGAATGTAATCCTTCTAGAAGAGCTGCTGTAAAAAATCCTAGACGAAGTGCAGAGGTTTCATCAGAAACTTGATTTGGATGAGATGAGAGTACAAGAGGTATTTCTAGTTTTTGGGCCAGCTCAAGTGCTTCAGTGCCAATTTTATGGTCTATTCCAGGAAAATTACTACGGTTTATGTCTAGCAGAACTAATACCTCTTTAACAGAAGATTTTTTGAGGTTTTCTAGTAGTTTTCTAATTGATATTCCTGTAGCTTCAGGGTTACTAGGATTACCATCAATTGGCATTAGGTAGTCTTGTTGTTGATGGTTTATACCATAACCACTGAAAAAAAACCAGAGAAAATCTTCTGTTTGTAATTGGTTTTGACAAAAGTCTTCTATGAGGTCTAATATATTTTCCCTGCTAGGAGAAGTTGGCTGTTCCCACATTGGTGAGGAAGTATTGTCGCTTAATATTAAACATTGTTCTGGCGAAAAATTTGCTTTGTTTAGTAAAAAGCTATGGAGTGACTCTGCATCTTGTTGAGCATAACTTAAAGGTTCAAGAAACTGGTATTGATTAATGCCAATGGCAATGCAAGCATAATTTTTCATCTGAAATTGTTGCTGGAGATTCTCGTTATAATCTGTTATTTAACGGTGAGAGGAAAGCAACCAGCAGATAAATTACTTTCTTCTTTAGAACAAGCTTAATTTCTCACGCTTGGTATCTTGAAATTTATTGGTAGATTGCTTTCTAGTTTTAGGTTAAACTTCTACTGTTAATTCCGAAGTATAACAAAGTGATAACTGGACTAGGTTTTCAACAATTTGTTTTTGTTTGGGATACACAAAAATGTTGGTTTTATGCTTAATCAATTTACCAAAACTAACTATAAATATAACTATCAGATTTATGTAGATGTTTACAATACTTCTGACTAATACTCGATCGAACCGATAATTTGGTTGAATAATATGTCTGTCTACTCATTTCATTAATCTGTTAACTTAATGTTAAATATGTTAAATGTTAAATCATTGAACTTATGGGATAGCAATCAAGCCTCGGTAATCTTACTCTGTCTGAGTTATTAGTTTTGTTGCACCATTAAAGTTCCTTTCGGAATCATTCATTTTTTTACAACAATTCTCTGATTTTACAGTACAGAAATAATTAACAGATCTGACTACATCTGAATATATTTATCAGACTAAATCCGCCACTCAAAAGCTACTTTTTGGCGCTTCCCCTTTCACCTTTCAGCGATGCCTTACTTTCCTCATTAAAATACTAGCGATCGCCACATTTAGTATGACATTGCTTGGCTTCAGGGTCAAGGGATAAAGATACAGGTTCTGCCTCTTTTGTCAAACTTTATATTAGGGACTTACTCGTAATAAAATGTCCCATTGCTTTGAAAGGGATTGCCTCAATTCTGGGCAAATATACATAAAAGCTGATTTCTGTCAACGATCAAAATCATCACTATTCAGCCATTTGTATTAAAATACTGCCTGAACAAGTTTATGTATAATTAAAATGACATAATAAGTGATATTACTGTTGAGGCCCAAAAATTTACTAATACTGTCCACAGGGATGTGTGAGTTAATTACTTCATAAAAATTAAAGCAAGTAAATTAGGTCTCTGTGCTAAAAACTATTCATAAATCAAGGGAGAATTTACTAAATATGAGTAACCATTTTCAGAAATTAGTTTTTTCTGCTATAGGAAGTATTCTGAGTTACAGCATTATAAATATAAGTTTAGCTCAGGCAACCACCATAAGGGACAATTCCCTATCAAAAGTTTCACCAGAAAATTTTCTCGCAGCTCAAACAACTAATACTAGTCTCAAAATAGAACAAAATTATGTAATTGACGATCTGGTTAATTCCCAAACAATAGCTATCGAACCAGCGATAGTAGTTACAGAATTGATTAATCAACTTCCAGAAAACAATAGTTTTGAATTCAAGTTTGTTGAATCCAAAAGTCAAGCAGAATTTGTTAGTGCCAGCATCGGAGGTTGGCAAAATAATCTGCAAAAAGAAACTCCCCAACCAGTGATAGAGCCTGGTATACTATTTGGATTAGGATTAATCAGTATCAGAGGTTTACTCAGAAAAAAAAGACTCTGATAATTTCTTCAGAGCCAAACATATTCAATAAATTCAACTTATAGACTCCCGACGTTACCATGAGGCGAAAACATGGGATTATTTAAAGTATATATATATAGTATATATATTGAAATCCCTATAGCTATAAGTATGAGCAAGTGCTGATTAATGTGTTCATCTGTGTAATATCGATGACCCCCTACAGTTCTTAATGGCTTCAGTTTTCCAGATGAGTCCCATCGATGTAATGTTTTGACACTGACCCCTGCTAGATCAGCAAATTCACTT
>JBARXI010000510.1:0-9873 GCA_049647275.1 Microcoleaceae cyanobacterium | reverse complement strand
ATACTCAAGAGCGTAGCACAATCCTAAATAATAAATGTGTAGAATACTACGGGATAAATCCCGTGGCTCATGTTTCACCCAGGGGTTAAAACTGCCAGGCTCTCATCTTCGTCTTCAGCTTTTGTAGGTAGAAGAAAAAATCAATACTCCAAAATTTTTCACAACTAATTTATAAATAGTGTATTATAACTTGATTTGATCGAAAATTCCAGAAGCCGAGTTTCTAGCGCTGCTTTATTTAGAGACTCAGTTAATTTTTTATTTCGCCATATTGTCAAAATCAAATTTTAAATACGACATTAAAAAAAAAATTTACTTAAGAAAACTACTGATGTTCAAAGATAAAATTTTGATCAAATTCTTGTTATTTGTAACTTTGATAACAGCAGACATCAAAATGTATCAAAAATTGTAAACAAGTTGTTGATAAAAACGAAAAATTTCCAGATTGAAGCGGAGATCGAAAGAATAAGCTATAAGTAATAAGTAGTAATAGTTGAGGGGTATTACCCCCCAATAACTTACATATTTGGTTTATTTTTTTTAGATAATCTTAGGAATAACTATGTTACAGAGTTTTCAGGTTGCTCGATCCAACAAAAATCATACTCAAAGTAATAACTTAAAAATGAATAATGGATATACTATTATCGCCTCTCCTGAGTATGACCCAACTGAATCAGAATTGATAAAAACCTCCACAATGCCCAGTTGTATTCGCCTGGGACTAACAGAGTTAAAATCCTTTGAAGTAGTAGACAATCAATTTAGATATTGGGGAGTTACTTTCTTCAATGCAGTTGCCATTGAACCCTCAAATCCTGCTTTTGCAGTTCCTCCTGGTATCAAAGTCTTAATGGGAGCACCAAAAAGTGGCTTAATAGAAATGAACTTCAAATATCCAGTTAAGTCTGTCAGTGGAGTTGTCACCAGTTCTCGTCGAACTGTTTTGTCAGTCTATAATCAAGATGAAGAACTTCTGGCTCAAGATCAAACGTCTGGCTCCAACTTACTTTACTCCGATGCAGTTATTCCTCCTAGTGCGAAGCTAACTGTGAATACTAATGAGAATATTCACAAAGTTACCTTCTATGCTTTTGACGGTCAACTCATAATTATAGATTTGAGCTTTGGGTTTTAATCAACAGCAAAAGTAAACTACCCAACACCATAGCAGTCATTTATAGCGTCAGCTTTTGATAGCCCAGAAGTTAGAAGAATGATGGATATACCGATGGTGTGATATTGTTGGGGTTAAATACCTTTGAGTTAAAAATGAGTCAAAATCTTAATCCTATAGCCATATTTGTCCCCTGGCTGCATATGCACCAACCTCCTATTTGGAGTAATGGACAACTAATCGGTAACTTAGAAAAAATGCTTAATGGCGAACCAAACTCAGAGGAACATTGGAATGCTCAATGGTTTGCTCAAGCATATAAAAATCCTGCCCGCTATGCTAAACAACTCACAGCAGAGGGTTATCAACCTCGGATGATTGTAGATTATTCCGGTGTGTTGCTAGAAGAGATGGCGAAACTTTCTGACAATGGCACTTTCTCTAATCTTCACGTTGACGGAGAAGCAATGGGAGATGTAATTAGTCTGTGGCGAGAAGTTCTTACGGAATATTCGGATACGGTAGAATTTACTGGTAGTGCATATAGTCATTGTTATTTTCCTGCCACTCCCGAACGAGACCACGAAGCTCAAATTATGGAATGGCGACGAGTATTCGCGGATTTATTTGGGGAAGAGGCACTATCACGGGTGCGGGGGTTTTGGCCGCCGGAAATGGGGATGACAGGAGATTCCGCTGAAGCATTGAGATTTGTACGTTTGTTGAAAAAGTGCGGTTATCAATGGATTATTTTGCCCAATGCAGCATTAGAACGTCCTGAAGGTTGGAGTACGCCAGAGTTAGAAAACCGCGTGCATTGGTTAGTGGTAGAATCGGAGGGTGATTCGGAACGTATTCTTTGTGTGGTTAGGGATACAGATATGGGGATTCGGCAGCAAAGCGGTCAAAATGCTGATGGTTGTATTAATGATGTCCGGTATCGAGGTACAGAAGTGGGTATGAAATTCCCTGCTTTGGTGGTGCCGACTTCCGATGGGGAGAATGGCAATGTGATGATGTTTGAATATTTTAAGAATAGTTTTGCCCCTCTGTTTCGGGAGCGCGATCGCTGGTCGGATATAGGGTTTATGACAGTAAGTGAATATATCGATACATACTTACCAAATGGCCCAACTACGGAGGTAAGACTTAAGTCAACAGGTGGTTCGTGGATTGGAGGTCATCAACAATGGCAAGAGGGAGATTTACGACAACAGGTGTTAGCAGCAGTGGAAGAGTTGAGTCAAGATTATGCTAAGGTTGTAGAATCTGGTAAGGGTTCTTTTGAAAAAACTAGAGCATTGTTGTTGTGTGAGACTAGTTGTTTTGTTTACTGGGGTTCGGATTTTTGGGCGCAACAAGCACAGTTATGTATTGAGTGGATGAGAGATATTTTAGCAAGTTAATGGCAGATGATTCTACCCCCACAGAACTTCATAACCCACATTCTTCAATCTTGGAATATAGTGCTCGACGTAGACGTTCGGTAATTATAAATTCGGGAATATTGAGAGTGGTTTCCGATTCTCTTAAAGCTAATGGTAAATGACCTTTAGGAGCAGCTTCGGAAAAATTTAGCTGTTGGTATTTTTTCCATTTTCTGTTTTCTCTCCAACCAACTCGATCGCCAAATAGTTGATAATTTTGAGGCTCGTATGCTGTTAATTTATTGCCTGTTTTTAAGTAGATTGATTTTTGGATGCTGAGTCCGAATTTTTCTTCTGAATATTTCTGCCAAAGTTGGTCGATACTGCGGATTTCTTCACAGGAAATTTTTTCTTTTATTACCCTTGTGTTAATGCCTCCAGCTCTATCTCTTCTAGTTACTTTGAGGATAAAATTATAGGTTTCTTCGTCTGCTTCTTGCCATTTTCCGGCGGCTAATAATTTTTCTAACTTAGTATAAGCAGAGGAATCTTCAGCATCTTTTGAGGCTGGTGGAGTGGGTATTTGAGATTGAGAAAGAGCGGAGCTTTTTTGAGTAAATATTTCTCTATTATTAGCGGTGGCAAATGCTGGAATTACTGCAACTATTAGACTGGCGAAAATGAGAAAAAATTTTTGTTTATCTTGATTCATAAGTTAACACAATGTTTATGAACGTTCGATTTTTGATGCACTCAAAGAAGTGGTAGTACCTATATTCCGCATTTCATTGTGAAGCATAAAAGGTTACAAAAAGTATTTATAGTAATTCTAATTTAAGTTGTAACTTTTTGGTGGTTGTTGGTCGTAGGTTGCAGGTATAATCCGCAAATCAATACACAGAAATTTATCACAACTGCTATAAGGAGTGTTATGGGTTTGAATAAGTATAATAACTTGGATAATCAGCTAAAAAAAAGTAAAAAAAAGTCAGGTGATAAAAACTATTATTTTTCACGCCATTGTTAAAATTGTCCGGCTCTCATCTTTCCTCTAAACTTTAGTAGTAGGGCCGATCGTAGAAGTTAAAAAAACAAATTAACTTAGATTAGAGCAGTTTTTTGCTGATAGTTTCTTTGGGGTTTTTCGACAAAGAAACAAAAGAAACATTGGATACAATTCTGTTTGTCATGTCTGTGTGTTTAAAGGACACATCATAACCAGTAGTATTTTGTTATGACGATAACATTGACTGGCGTTCACTTATGATACCAACTAGTCGCAAAACCAAATCCCTAGCCCTACATGGCTCCCCTAGTAGTTATAGTGTGGGACTGCTGGCAACATTAAGATAAATATTGAAAGGATATAAGCGATCGCTTGACTCATCAACTTTTTTAATCAAATTTTGTCAAAACGATCGCTATTAAAATCAGAAAAATTAGATTAATCCGATCTGCTTTTTAGGGTTTAGTAGCTACCACGAGAGAAGCTACCACCATCTCTTCCTCCTCTTCTACCGCCGCCACCAGAAGACCTCCGATCTTCTCGTGGCCTGGCCTTATTCACCTTGAGAGTACGTCCCATCCATTCAGCCCCATCAAGGGCTTCTATAGCGGCGGTCTCTTCTTCGTCAGTTTCCATTTCTACGAAAGCAAAACCTCTGGGCCGACCGGTATCACGATCGGTAGGGACTTGAACTCGCTTGACGCTACCATAATCTTCAAACACTTTCGTTAACTCTTCATCAGTGGCTTCGTACGAAAGATTACCGACATAAACAGACATAAATGACCTCCCAATCAGGGTTTAATGTAGAGAGACTTCGGAAGGCCAGTAATGCCAGATGAAACAAAACAAAAAAGCTCACCAGTGAAAGCAAAAACTGTAACCTGTACCTATTCTCGAACTAGATTATATCATAAACAGTTGTGGCTGAAAATGATACAAATTTGATATTGTTTCGGAGTGCCCCGTGGTACATTTGAGAACAAAGGAAATTTGAGTTTCTGGGTTTGTGATTGTACTAAAATCCTTTGGATTTAAGAAAGGACGAAGAACCTGTTGCAAGTGTATTAACGCTGGCTTCTAAGTTCTAGGAGCTTAAGCACGCCTCCACTTTGGGGATTCAAATCAGTTTAATTGTAGCATAGACTCTCCCTAGAATGGGGAGGTTTTAGAGCATAATTTTTGATCGATTATCTCACTAGTGAGAGTCAGTACATTTTATCCTTTTAAGCATGATAGTGATACTGCCCGCGAAATATTACTTAACATTTAAGGGTAAGGAAAAAGCCCTATTCTGTGTCTGGGCTGAAAGCTCCTCTATTTCTGCTGATACTGTCTCATACTTGAATAAAAAGTCTAATCTCAGGTCTAAACTAAATTCCTAAAAAGAATGCTATACTTGATTATAATATCGCGCCACTCTAAATACATTCAATCATCTAGTTTTATTCTTTAAGCATAACGGAGTTTTATCGCCTCTTAAAATTCTTCAACTAGATCGATTTATTTAAAGCATCAATGATCGACAGCATTGTATTAATAGAGTCACAAAATCGTGGTTAATATTTTGTAGTATGTGGTTGAAAAACGGCCTTAAGTTTGACAATTTTTAAAATACTATTGATTGACTTCATTTTTTGTTTAAGAATTAGCCATAACCTTTCCATGGGATTACCTTCTGGAAAGTAATTTTGTTTAAATTATAGGCAGGATGTTATCTATCAAAAGTTGTTAAATTTCCGGATTGATGACTACCCGCATTATCTACTTGAATTATATGTAATGTATCTAGATAATACGGCGAAAAAAACTCTTAAATAAAAAAACAAAAAAAAGTCACAGCATACTGTATTTAAATGACAAAACTAATATAAATAATTCTCTCCCAAACATGGTTATATTAACCCATATATATAGCAATCCTAAATGATTTGTGAAAAATTTAGATGTATTTATTTTGTCTTCTACCTAATACCTAATACCTAACACCTACCACCTACCACCACCAAAAATTTATAACTGAAATAGGATTGCTATAGCAATATGAAATGATTCGTGAAATAAATGGGTTACTTTAAGGCAGAAGACAGATGGCAGATGCAGTGCGACCCCGCGAATGCGCGACAGACGCACCTGGTAGCCCACTCCTGTAAGGCAGAAGGAGGAAGTTTTTCACAAGTCTAGGAATTTTATAAATGATTTAGGATTACTATATATCCGTGAGCAACTAATCAAGCCGATCGCCCTACCTAAGAGCTATGGCTCGGTAGGAATCTTCGCGTCTTTAGATCGCAGAACATATTAATATCCAATCGATAACATTATTGCCACGGAAAAAGCCGAAAACCCTAGATTGTTGTCCACACACTTTTGACTCTATAAATTGAACATTTGACTCATTAAATGACCAAAGATTGGGTTAATTCCAAATATAGCGATCGCCTCTGAGGAGGGCATCATCAAAAAATCAAATATCTAGCGCTACAAATTATCTATTTAAAAATCCCCAGATTTATAACTATAAAAATTATTCATAGCTTATAATTCCACAATATTTGTTGCAAACTTAAACATAAATAGGTTTATTTATGCCACAAACGAAGAAAATTATTGGCCAAGGAATATTGAGAGTATCAAAACAATTTGATTTAAAATTCGGGATTAAATCCGGTTTGTATAAAAACTATAGTGCTTAAAGATAAAGAGTTAGCGCCAAATGGATGTTAACCCCACTTAATTCTGATGTTTTTGGCATTCTCCACTAACGAAAGTTGAGTGAATTCCGAGCAGGCATCTTGAGAGCTTTCAACGGTAGTGCTATGTTTGGCGATAATCTTACGATTCATCAGAATCCCTTTTTAGTCTCGCAATGCTCTCTCTGGCTTGACTAAAATACGACGTTTGTCTTCTTAAATTTTTTGAGTGCTTCCACTATGCACCTACTTATTTAATGGCAACTTAACATCCTCCCGACGTTGCGTTTTGTTGACAACGCGGGTATAAATGCCAACTTTCGATCGTCTTGGGCTACTATAGCGCTACGCAAATACGTTAGGACATTCCTCTGTTCCCAGCTCCGGTGTTCCCAGCTCCGGTGTTCCCAGCTCCGGTGTTCCCAGCTCCGGTGTTCCCAGCTCCGGTGTTCCCTTACAACCCAAATTTATTGTCCTAACCAAAAGACGTAGTGCTATACCATGATAAATCTGAAAAAATCTACTATTTTTTTGTCAATTCTATTTTAACAATGACAAATATTTTCTATCAATTCACAAGGGGTAAATCTATTACCCCTTACCTTCTGCAAACAACTCAACCTAAACAACTGCAATATGCTCCAATCGGAATATTTGACAGTGGTGTAGGTGGGATTGGTGTATTAAAAGAAGCATACCGTCAACTTCCCAAAGAAAGCTTTATCTACTTCGGCGACACAGCACGACTCCCCTACGGCACAAAATCTCAGGCAGAGATTGTACAATTTGTGCATCAAGTGCTAACCTGGATGGAAAGCCAGGAAGTAAAGATGGTAATCATTGCCTGCAATACTGCCACTGCTGCTGCAATAGATCGAGTAGCTCTTAAATACAACTTCCCAGTTATTGGGATGATATCACCTGGTGCAAACACGGTTGTACAACAAAGCAGCAAAAGAATAGGTGTCATTGCCACCCTACATACAATCAACAGCAACGCTTATCTGGATGCAATTCATAAAATAGATCCTTCCGTTTCAGTCTTTCAAGTGGGTGCTCCGGCTTTGGTGCCATTAATTGAAGAGGGTTGGATCAATGATGTCTATACTTTTGAAGTAGTGCGACAATATCTTAACCCCTTAATCGCAGAGCAGATAGATACCTTGGTATTAGGTTGTACTCACTATCCCCATCTGCTGCATTTGTTTAGACAAATTTTAGGCACTTCAGTACAAATAGTAGACCCTGGTATCGCTGTTGTTAGCACTGCTGCACAGAAACTTCAACAGTTGGGAATATTAAGCGATCGCTCTCCCCAGTGCACTAGCTTCTATGTGAGTGGCAAACCTGAAGAATTTGCTAAAAGGGTGCAACTCTTCCTCGGTTTTACTCCGATAGTCAAGCAAGTTTGCCTAGAGGCGGAAAGCGTAGTAGTTCAACCGGAGTCTGTAGCTTGATTTAGATCGACTGTGATTGTGACAAGGATCACTGAAAATATATTTATTTGGCGCTACTTTAATGCTAATCTTCGGTTCGGCAACGCCAAATATTTTATTGACAATTGACAATTCTCAAAAATTGTTTCAGCGATAGATATGGAACATAAAAGTTGTGTTCTTCGTCGCGATCTATTAAGTCACGGTTTGGCTTAATTTTGATAAAAATTATCAAGCAATTATTTAACAAATAACAACGTAGTGTATTATGGCTCATCTAGTTACAGTTTTTGTTGAAAATCTCGCCCCAGAGGATGGTGTAGTCTTATCTCCAATGTGGGTTGGCTTTCACAATGGTACTTTTGATATCTTTAACCCAGGAGAGGAGGCTGAGGAATTTCTCGAAAGGTTGGCAGAAGATGCAACTATTGACTCTTCTGAAGATTTTCCAGTAACTATCGGCACTGCTTTTGCAGATTTTGTCGAAAGTGGCCTTGGTACTACCCAGGGAACAATAGCAGTTCCGGGCCAAATATTTCCTGGAGAGCTAGCTGTGGAAAGATTTGTTCTGCCACCGGAGACTCTAGAGACAACCAGTCGCTACTTTAGCTATGGTTCAATGATTCTTCCTAGTAATGATGCTTTTGTTGCGAATGGAAATCCTCTTGCTTTTGAGGTTTATGATGAAAATGGAGATTTCGAGGGTGGAGAATTTATCGTTGCAGGAAGCAATGTCTGGGATGCGGGAACCGAGGTAAACGATGAAATTCCTGAAAACACGGCATTTTTTGGTCAGGAAGAACCAGATACAGGAGATGATGAAAATGGAGTAGTTAACCTACATCCTGGTTTTATTCCAAATGGCGATATCTTAACAGCATTTCCCGGTGGAGATTTTACAGAGGATGGTTATCAAGTTGCTCGGATTACCATCTCTCAAGATATCGTTGGTGAGCCAGAGAGTGAAGTTCTACAAGGTACAGAAATCTCTGAAAGTATTGTAGGTCTTGCCGGTGATGATACCCTGAATGGTTTCGGAGGTAATGACATCGTTATTGGTAGTCGAGGTAACGATCTGTTGAGGGGTGTTGATGGTAACGATACTCTCGAAGGTCGTCAAGGTTTCGACCGCTTGCTAGGTGGTGATGGAGAAGATGTGCTTTTGGGCGGTCAAGGTCGCGATCGCATGAATGGAGGTTCTGGGAATGATATCCTAACTGGTGGTGCTAGTATTGATTTCTTTATCTTTGCCACAAATGATGAATTTAATCAGAATGATATTGGTGTAGATACAATTACTGATTTTGATGAGGTACGAGATTTGATTCTGCTTGACCTAGATACTTTTACCGCGATCGCAAGTGACCCAAGTAACACAGATAATCCAGGATTTAGCGTCGAAGAAGAGTTTGATGTAGTTAATAATGATGCTAGTGCAGGTCTGTCTGATGCTTTCATTGTCTACAGTCAGGCAACTGGCAACTTGTTCTACAATCAAAATGGCAGTGTATCAGGCTTGGGGACAGGAGTTCAGTTTGCTACTTTGCAAGGCAGACCAGATATAGAGGCAGAAGATTTTATTCTCAGAGCATAGTCAATAAATTAAATTCAACTAAATTAAAGCATAGTATGTAGGGTTTTCATTAATCACATTTCCCACTTCTATGTTTTTCTTTTATCAAAAAAATACCAAATTCAAAAAAGATAATTAGGGTTTGCTCTTTGTAGAGGAGCATTCCGTAGGAATGCTCCGCAAACGCGATTTGCTGGCGCAAAGCTCCGCTAACGCCCCTACAGATTCGCCCGTACAGTAGTCAGGAGGAACGGGAAATAATCAGGAGGAAGTCGGATATATTTATCTGTTGATTTTTCTGCCATAGTTACTCCAGCCATACTCACTTTTTCAAAAGGTCAAAAAGCTAGTATTTTGGGATGTGTCAAAAATTCAGCATAAATTGCTATCTGTTATATCATCTCCGTATGAATAGCGTGATGAAAAAACCTATCCTCTCGCTTCAACGGCAAATATCCTTACTCTTTCTCCTGACTACTGCCTGTTTATCAGTATTCAACCAAACATGAAATTATTTATCCACAGGTAGTATTTGCTATGCTATACTTTCCGGCAATTACTAAGGAAAAAATCTTCTTATGGCCCAAAAAACAGTTACAGTCACTATTGAGAACTCAGCTCCAGAAAATGGTGCATTCTTTTCCTCGACTTGGGCTGCCTTTCATGATGGCAGTTTTG
>JBARXI010000509.1:0-8829 GCA_049647275.1 Microcoleaceae cyanobacterium | reverse complement strand
GGGTTGCATCTCCCGGATTAATAAAGGCTTGGGGTAATAAGGCTAAAATTGATTTTGAACCAATGCCATGAATAATTTCCGTTTCTGGATTGATATTTTCTACTCCAAAAACGCGATCGAGATATTCCGAAGCTGCAACTTTAAAGTCTTGGATACCATATTCAGTATAGCCTCGATTTTCCCATTTTAAAGCCTCTTGATAGAGTATCTCTACAACTTCTTTTTCTGCCATCCAATCCGGTTCGCCAACTCCCAGATCGATTAAATTTATATGAGGGTTTTCTTGTTGTGCTTTTCTTTTGGCAATTTTAATTTTCTCAAATTTGTAGAGGCGATCGCTTTGACCAAAATCGCGACCGCCAATTCGTTCGGCAAATAAATGATTGAGATAGGAAACCATGACTTTTTTCTCTCACAACGCACAACTCTTTAATCTTGGTATTTTTGGGCAAATTCTGTATATTTAATCCTCAATTCTTTAGCTCTTTCTGCACATTCTTCGACTTTCATGGTCTTGCAGTGATACCCTAATACTTCGTTCATCACTGCCATTTCTCTCTCGGTAAAATGAACGGTGCCATCGGCATCAATCTTTTCAATCCCATTCCATTGTTGGCATTCTGAGTTAATGCGGATGGCTTCGGAGAGGGTTAAATCTTTGGGTAGAGCAATAGTTGCTCCTTGAGCATTGACGGTGACGGGATATCCTCCGGGGAGTCCCGATGGACCAGGGACGTGCATGGATTCTCCGGTATCTCTGACCATCGCCAGGAGGGTTTTCGCGACGGATGCAGTGGTAATACGATGCGCCCCTTCAACGCCAACTTCTCGGCGAAAGCGGGTGGAAACCAGGTGAAAAACTTGGGGGATATCTAAGCGATCGCTGACATCTTCTCCATCTACTGTTGCTTTTAAATAAAACGGCGCATCGCCGGATTTTCCGAAGCGCGGAATGGAGTAGGTTAAATAATGTTCTGCTAAAAAAGTAACCTGAATTTTTTGCATGGGTTGTTCGAGAAAAAAGGCAATGGATTTTCTCAAAACGGGAATGATATTGGTAATATTTCCGACTCCCATTGTCGGTGCTAAACCCACTTTTCCCAAAACGGGATTCACGCCATCGGGAAAAGCTGCATTGAGAACTTTAATATCTAAACCCGTCAACTTGACTGCTTGCATGAGTTGATAGTTTAGAGTAAGGGGCATAGGCAACCACGGCCCGTATTGAGCGCGATCGAGTTGGGTATAGGCTTGTTTGGGGAGTTTGGCAATTTCTCGCCAAGATTGCATGGTCGAACAATTGAGAATAAGATCGGGTTTAATTCTGGCAATTGTTGCTGCCGTCTGCTGAATTTGCTCGAGATCGATCGGGACGCAATCGATTTCGGGATAATGTTCAAATTGCGAGGCAGTGAATAGTGCTAAATTCGCTTTTTGCTGCAAACTTTCTTCATTTCTACTGGCTAATACCAGATTGCTGGTTTCAGGAAATTGCACGAGAGTATTGAGAATATAACCGGCGAGGTTGCCAACGCCAACAATCATAATTAAAGGACTTTTCATGGGATTTTCTGATCGAATTTAAGGTTAATTCTCTCGGTTTAATCTGTGGTTTGGTTTTGGGAAGTTTTGGCATAGGGACTATTGGGAAAAACGCGATGTCTGCCGCCATCAACGTTGAAAAGATGTCCGGTAATGTAGCTTAAGCGATCGGAGACTAAACAGGTGACTAAAGCGGCAATTTCCTCGGGGGTTCCCATTCGTTCCATCGGGACGCTATTGATGAGCCTTTTACGTGCAGTTTCTCGAGAAATTCCTTCAGCCGTGGCAACTTTATCGGCGATCGCAAGGGTTGACTCGGTAGCAATGACCCCCGGACAGACGGTATGAATGAGGATATTGTGGGTTGCTAAGTTAGCGGCGATCGCTTGGCTAAAAGCTGCTACTCCTGCTCTTAAGGTAGAGGAGAGCAAAAAGTCATCTCTCGGTTGCGCGATCGAAGTGGCTTCGATATTCACAATTCGCCCCCAGTTTTTCTCTTTCATCTGAGGTATAACGCCTTTGGTTAAGCGTATCACTCGCATTAGCATCATTTGATAGGCTGATTCCCAATTTTCTTCGGTTAATTCCAACAGGTTTCCGGCGGGAGGCGTTCCGGTATTATTAATCAGAATATCGATCGCTCCTAGTTGCTTTTGCGTGGTTTGTAAAATCTTTTCAATATCCTGTCTCGAACTTAGATCCGCAACGATCCCAATAACGTTGACCCCAGTTTCTGCGACTAATGTTTGACGAGTTTCTTCTAAGGCATTAGCATTGCGACTGCATAGAGCAATATTTACTCCTTCTTTGGCTAAAAAGAGAGCAATGGTTTTCCCAATGCCTTTGCTACTACCACACACTAATGCGGTTCGATTCTTTAATCCTAAATCCATGCAAGAGTTCTCCGATCGCTAACGAACAAGGTGTTAAAGAATGCGGCAAACCCGCACTTGATAATATAAATTGGGTTCGACTTTGGGAAGGGGTTTGTAAGGGTCGCTAATTTCTACCAATTCCCATCGACCCGAGGCAATTAATGCTGGCACTTTATCTTTAAAATCGCTGCTTTCATAAAAATCTGTCTTGATGGTAAAAATAATATATCCTCCGGGTTTGGTAATACGAATAAGTTCGTCAAAAGAACTGCTGGGAGCATGACCGATCGCCAAGGTTCTCGAACAGATAACTGCATCAAAAGTGCGATCGGCAAAGTCTAAGGTTTCCCCGAGGATCATCTTTTTTAAATCGGTATAGACTTCTTTTTTGCGAGCTTCTGCTAACATTCCCAAAGACAGATCGATCCCGACAAGATTCCGGTAGCCGAGGCGATCGAGGTATTGTCCAATCGTTCCTGTGCCAACTCCAGCATCCAAAATACGACCTTCTTTCGGGACGTATTTGATAATTGTTTCGAGAAAAGGTCGATCTTCTTCTTGACTGCGACCAAAATCTTTAATGGAGATTTGTTCGTAACTTTGGGCAATGCGATCGTAATATTCTTCTAATTGCTGATTATCTTTTGGGGTCGTGATGCGCTGCAATATCTCTCGTGCATTCATTGTCTTGAGATTCAAATTTTCTGACACGATGACAAGACTCCTCATTCATAAAATAGATGTAGGGGGGATTGACCAAAGCAAAGAACATATCGGGTACATCTCGCCAGATAAAAAAGCAGGAGCTTGTTTGTTTTGATGAACCTGAACATTTACTGAATTTCTTAAGAAACAAGTGAATATTTTCTCAAACTTTCGGACGTTGCATCCGGTTTAAGAATGTCTTGATGAACGAGGTACCAAAAATCATTCCAAAATGCGATACCGTGATTAAAAGTATTCATCATTGCCTTGATTTGGTGGTCATCAGAGCAGGATTTCATCCCCATTGTTATCGCTCTTCTGATATGTTCGGGTTCGACCTTGAAATGTTCTTGAAAATAGGGCGTGTTTAGTAATTCTTCTCTCGTACATTGATAAGGCTGCAAACACTCAAACACATGAGAAATATTATGTTCGGCCAGTAGTTCAAAGCCAAGGAAGAAACCGGCAATTTCATAATCGTTCTTTGCTTCCAGTAATTTTTGCCGTAAGGTTTCGAGAATTGGATCGAGATAGATTGTCGGAAAAGCAATAACTTCTTGTTTGTTTAATCCTGCTTGAGCGAGTGCATCGAGGAGAAGAACTGAATGAACGCGATCAGGAATACCATTTCCCAATTCTTCATTGACGGTTTGAGCAACGTAACTTCGGTTCGCGTGGTTTTGGATTAAGGGCAAAGTCAAACAGAGAAAATCTGCAGCAAAAACACTAAAGTGATACCAGTATGATGCCACTCGCAGAGCGGATGTTCCTTCTCGAACAATATTTAATTCATGGAGAGAAGCGCTAGCAAGCCAAGCATTTTGCAAGACAACTTGCTTCGTGAGGTTTTCCCACTTTTGGAGATTATTATCTTCTATATCTTTAAAAAAAGAATTTTGTGAATCTTGTCTGTTGTTCATGAAAGATATTGGTAAAAATACACAAAAGTGAAATTACACAAAACCAAGCTAATCTTGATAGAATACAAAATCACTCAGAATGTTAGTTTCTCTCAGCAGAGATAAAACTATCACAATGCTCACTATATACCAAGTACCTAACAGATTATGTATAATCTTTATTATTTCTTTAACTTTCGACGAAAAAATCATTCTGTGAATCCAACAGATGAAGTGAAAATATTAAATTAGGAACATTTCTTTCTAAAAAAAAGATTAAAATATGACTATACTTTTCAGAAACAAAGATGTAATTAAATTTACTGGCTAAGGAAAATGCTAACAAAAGCTAAAGTGAGGGGTTTTGTGAGAGGACTAAAATTATTCGATCTCGATTCTTTTTTAGAGCAAGGATATTGTTTGATTGACTATCAAACGACTAAACAACTTTGCTCTACTCAGAATTCCGATCGATTTGCTCAGAATATCATTTCTTTCCGCAGGCGGATGAAGGAATTTTTTTGCTTGCCTCTCGAAGTCAAAAAATGTGTGGAAGTTGGTTTCGATCGCGATCCTTTTACTCAGTGTCATCCTGTAGGATATTGGGCAAAATCAACTTATCAAAATTACGACTCTCTAGCACAAGTCAATTTCGATCTCGAATACTACAATTGCAGAAATTACTATTCTCTAGATTCCTATTCTGCCTGTCGTCCAACAACGATTACCGATGCCGAGATCGACCGGATATCGGTAATCGTTGTTGGACAAAGAAGCGCATCAATTAGGAGAATTTTTAGACAGAGAATTTGTTACGCCAATTTTGCAACAGTTTTCCTCACAGTATGGATTAGAAATGCCATCAACAAGTCTTCAAGTTCAATGTGCTTATTATTCTACTCCCTTTCACTTAGCCCCGCATACAGATAAGGGTTTTTTTGAAGGAATTATCGGTCTGGCAAATGGATTAACAATCTATCCCAGCCATGACAATCAGCCCGTCCAAGTCGATCTGAAAACGGGCGATATCCTTCTTTATACAGGCTTAGAGTTTCAGGATTTTTATTCCGATCGCATTTCTAATGTTCCCTTGCCACTCCTACACAGCGTCGAAGCAGATGCGGGACGAATGAGTATTTTAATGGCTTACTTGCTACCATAATTCAACCCAACAATGTCAGTAAATATTCAGAAACAGCCAGAAAACTTCACCGAGCAACTTTTTTTCTTTAGTGCTTTACTCTTTGCAATTTGTTTGCTTTCCTTTGCCGCTATTTTTATTCGTTTAAGCGAACAAGAAATTAGTGCTTCCGCAACAATTTTCAATCGTTTGTGGATTGCCACAATTTTTTTGATATTTTGGGATAGAATAACAAGTTTTATTTCGCGATCGCCTTCAGAGTTTTCTGCCGAGAATAAACATAAGATTCGCGATTATTTGGGAACTTTACTACTTTCAGCAATTGTCGATTTGATTTGCATTCTCCTTTGGGCTTTTTCTCTCAATCAAACCAGTATTGGTAACTCTACTTTACTTCATAATTTAACGCCAATTTTTGCAACCCTTGGAGGATGGTTGTGGTTGAAGCAATCTTTTAATAATCAATTCATTGTAGGTGTTATTTTAGCCACCTTTGGAGCGGGTGCGATCGCTTTCTCCGATCTACAGTTTGGTAGTCAATATTTAATAGGCGATAGCTTGGCTTTGCTTTCTGCAATATTTTATGGGTTTAGTTATTTGATTTATGAGAAATTGAGAGTTACTTTTTCTACGAAAACCTTACTGCTTATTACGTGCTTTTTGAGAAGTCTATTGATGCTTCCCTTCGTACTACTGTCCGATGCCCCATTATTTCCCTCATCTTGGTTAGGATGGCTAGCAGTTCTCGGACTGGGTATATTGTGTCAGAGTTGTGCTAATTTGATTTTAATCCATAGTCTCAAGCAATTTTCATCGGGCTTTATTTCTCTTTTCCTGTTACTCGATCCGATTATAACAGCAATTTTAGCTTGGATTATTTTTGCAGAACAATTGACCTTTCTCAATTGGATTGCCTTTGGCTTTGTCTTGCTCGGAATTTATTGGGCAAAATCCGGTCAAGGAGCAGAAAAAGAGAGCGATAATTTCCAAAATAGGGATGATGCACAACAAGAGCGGTATCTTAACATTATTCTGCCCGATCCAATTGAAAAGAACCTGTAAAAAAACGGCACGATAATCTCAAATGATGACTGTGCTGTGTAGATAGAAAAAACAATTTTCTTTGAGGATACTAACATTGATAGAACAACAGACAAAGAAACAAGATAACTTTCGAGTGGCGATTGTCGATTCGCATCCGGGAGATTATCTTAACCAACCTGATATCGAACAAAAAGTTCTTCAACCCGAAGCAACTGTTGTCGTATATCGAGTGAATGAAGCAGCAGAACTCATTGGTTTTATAGAAGATATTGATGTCATTATATCGTGGCATCCAATACCGCTTAATGCTGATATTTTAGGGAGATTGCAGTGTTGTCGAGGAATTGTTCGCGCTGCAATGGGTTTTGATAATATTGATTTATCTGTTGCTGCCCAAAAAGGAATTCCTGTTTGTAATGTTCCCGATTATGGCACAGAGGAAGTAGCGGATCATACCCTATGCTTGCTGTTAGCTTTAGTGCGAAAATTATGTCTTGTCGATCGCCACGTTCGCAACCAAGAATGGAATTGGCGAGCGATCGGTAGCGTTCCTCGATTGCGGGGAATGACATTAGGAATTGTTGGCTTTGGACGTATTGGCATTGCTGTGGCCAAACGAGCGATCGCCTTTGGTCTGAAGGTTACTTTTTACGATCCCTATGTGGCGAGAGGAATGGAAAAAGCTCACGGTGTAAGCCGTTGCGAAACTTTAGAAGAATTAATCAATACGGCTCAAATCATTACGCTTCATGTTCCTTTAACAGAGGAAACTCGACATTTAATCGGCCCGGAAGAATTGCAGCGCATGACTTCAGAAACAATTCTGATTAATACCTCCCGAGGTGGTGCGATCGATCAAGAAGCCTTAATTGAAAGTATTCTCTCAAATTCTCTAGGCTGGGTAGGACTCGATGTTTTAAGCAATGAACCTAATGTTCCTGAAGCCTTACGGACTTCTGAAAAAGTTCTTTTAACCGGACATTCAGCCTTTTATTCTGATGCCGCTTTGACAGAACTGCGCTTTAAAGCTGCAACTTTTGCCAAAAATTTCTTGTTGGGCAAAAAAGTTCCGACTGTGCTGAATCTTCCTTATTAAGAATTGATAAAGGATGGCACTTGTTGGGCTTGCGTTTTCCTCGATTGAGTTCTCGCATTCTTTGTTGCAGTCTGGCGAGTTCTTTGCGATCGCCTTTGACTAGATGGTAGCGCTGTCGTAACTTGGCTCAAGTTTCTTTAGCTTCGATGAGGGCATTTTCAAATTATTGCTCGAACTGGCGCTCCTGGTTGACTGACAAAACTTATTCAAGTGCATATTGTTCAACAATTAATAATTAATAATTAATAATTAACAATTACCTCTCCTTGAAACGGATTGGATTGACTCAAAGGAAAAGTTTTCCTTATTTCCCCTTGAAAGGAGAGGCTTTAAACCTTAATTATTCGGTAAGTGAGAATTTTGAACTCCAAAAGGTAGAGTCGTTTTTCGTGTTGTTTACGAGATGCCTGAGCCGATCTAGGGTCGCGGTAATTGTTGAAGCGAACACTCGCAAAGCATGAATCTTTCAGGTGCTTGGGCAAACCATTGTTAATAACTGAAGTCGTTTAATTTCTGGCTCTGGATTTGCATCAGGCTCGAAACCTGGCGCATCACCATCATTAAATTTAAACCTTAATAGATTATATTCTTTCCAATTATCTACTTGTTCTGCTTCTAATTCACAACTAATCCGATCGTAACCAATTTCTAAAATTAATAACCTTCTCAATTCGACATTTTTTTCTGATAAAATCCACCTAGATTCCCACTTTTCAGGCTTAACTTTTCCATACTTTTCAGGCAAAATATTACCGTGATAAGCATAAAGACTGTAACCATCAGAAAACTGAATAGCTGGCTTTCCTAATCCGTGAAGCTTGTCGATTGTCAAAAGATATTTTAGCAGGTTTATCGCAGACAAAGCAGAGTTTTTTCCAAGGAATAATCCACCCACAATTTTTTACAAAAGATTGAAATAATAACAATTTTTTTTGGTTGTAGGATTCATTGACAACGGTTTTTGGTATAGTATAAATTTCTGGTATAATTAACCTTTCTAATTTTCCCCATAGCATCTTTTCTATTTCTAGCAAAATATTCCTTTCAAATAGCTGGATAAGTTGATGTTTTGTAGAAAATTTTTGTTGAGTATGTAGTTGATGCAGCAGTTGACCATTGTATTGATTTTTTAATACTTTACGATCGATTTGAGTCCGAAGATACCTTCTTAAGGGGCTTGACGATAGTTCTAATTTTATTTTCAGTTAATTCCTCAATTGTTGTTTTAGAAGTTCTATTTTGTGACTAATTTTTTCCTGTTGAAGATTGATAATCAGTTCTCCACCTAATGGTTTTATTAGCTGTTCTATTAATTCTTCTTCTAAAGGTTTAGTTAGTTGATTTTCTAAGAGGTTATTCAATTTATCTAATCCATTTTTTGGTGATTCTATCATAATATTTTTTATCTTTTCTGTAGCGGGTTTAATACCCCACCGTCAACTGGAGTGCTTAAAATTGTTTAGGGTTAGAATCCCTATGCAATTTTCACATCACGCCTTTCCTACGGAATGCGGAGCAAACAGCATA
>JBARXI010000508.1:0-12470 GCA_049647275.1 Microcoleaceae cyanobacterium | reverse complement strand
TATTTGAGCTTATTTTCTGGCTTGATTTTGTGTAAGTCCCAATAGTAGGGAAAAAAGCTGTTTTAACTACTGACTACTGACTACTGACTACTGACTACTAAAAATCATACAATCATTCACCAACGCCGGAATTTTTTATATGAACATCGAAGTTATTCATTCTGACTCCTGACTTCTGACTGCTAAGAGATAGCCTAGCTATTTGTAGCAAATATTTATCAAAAATTGGTATAACTTGTTCGATCGTTTCCTTTGTATCGCAAAGCTGCGCGACATGAAACGCTGCGATTTTCATGTTGGCGACAGCCGTTTTGCTCCGCAATATGTTTACGGAGCATTCAGTAGGAAAAAGCGGAGCTTTGCACCAGCAAAAACGCTATGAAAACATCAGATTTTCCTGAGATTATCTTGATAAGTTAGCTCGAATTCCCAACCCACATTTTGCCAAAATGCCAATCCTAAATCTTTTTCGACTTACTAATTTTTTTCAATGTAGAAGCTCTACTTGCTAACCTAATTAATTTATAAGGAGAGGTACGACTACTAACTGTAATTCGAGAAATTCTGAACTTATTTCTCAGATAATTTACTTTCAACAAATTATCATCATAAATAAACCCAGTCAGATGATATTTAGGTAATTTAGTCTCCACATTACGATTAATCGCGCCGTAGGGATAAGCAATATGAGCAGCGACAATTTTATTCCTGTCTAAATCATTAGTACATTTCCTCAGAGCCAATTTAGCAAAATAGAGTTCTACATCTAATTCTTTAGAGTTAATTTGAGTTAAATTTTTATGACTAAATCCGTGAGATTGAATATCATAAAAATCTTGTTGATATCCTTCTCTTAAATCATCACAACTGAGATGTGGTAAATCTTTCCCATTATCAACTCCCAGAGTATTAGGATTAATAAACAAAACAAACTTTACCTTCTCACCATACTTTTCCTCCATCCTTTTTAAAATTGGCATTCCATTTTTATGTACTCCCTCATAGCCATCATCAAAAGTCAACATTACAGGTTTTTGACCGATATGTTCGGTAGGTATAGGTTGAGACTTATTAATAAAATATACGAACAAATCTTGAGAAGTTAAAAACCAGTAATCTTTCTGTACTAAATAATCTACAACCTTTTCTAAATCCTGCTTAGTATAATCCATATCCGAGAGACGACGATATGGAGGTAAATCGGCTTTATTCTGTAGATCGATAATGTCATGGAAACCAAAAATCGGAATTTGTATAGTCTGAGATTTAGGATATTTAACAGTTGCAGCAGTCAAACCTAAACTTACTATAAATATTAATGAAAAATATACAAATTTACTTACCCGCCTCGGTAAAAACTTAATAAAAAATAAATCTTTGTACAAGCGTAGAAAAGTTAAACTTAACTTTTCTATAATCTCTATAATAATGCTTAGGGATTTAACAAAGTTCGTGCTAATTACCCCCATCAAGTCTTGAATCCATTTTTGATTAATCATATCTCTGCCTAATCTTTAAATCGGAAACTTACAAGTTCTCCCTTGGTAGAAATGATAATATCACTATTTTTATTAACTAATCTAAAAATTTAGATAATCTTTGTATAATGATTTTTTATCAAATAAAGTATGTAGACCTAAAGGTAAAAAGTAATATCGGTCAGAGGTATCTCCCCTACTGCTCAATTTCCCTATTCTATAAAGTGGCATGATTTTGCTGAATTGGTATTAATATAGGTGGAATTTAACTATAGGTCTGGATTTGTGTAATATCTGTATTATCATAGGTTAAGAAAAGTTAAGCATACTCAAAACAGGAGGTGAGTCCGATGTTTAAGCAAGAGAATCAAAACCTCAAAGTAGTTAAACTGGCCGAAGGAATCTTAGTTCGCACTCAACTCAAAAGTGCATATATTCCTGCACTGCGTTCTGGATTTGCCGGATACCCAGTTAACCCTCGTTGGAGCGGGGTAAAATTTTACGCTTGGAAGACAGGAAGACAATGGCGACAAGCATTTTTGAATGGAGAAATGGTAGTAGGTTCGATGGACTCAATATTGGTTTCTGTCGATGAAATTAAAGATTTCAAAGAAAAGTCTGATGCTGTAGACTGGGATTGCCAAAGTTCATTAATAGGTAACTTAGTGCAGCACAAACAGTTGACAGTTTAACTTGTTTGTGCATTTATCTAGAATCTGTTGATTTAATAGTGTCCTAATCATCCACGTTCATGTCTAATATAAGTTCTTTTACCCCGTAGAGACTTTTTCCCGTCTCTACGGGGTAATATCATATTTAATTCAGTTGGAAATTTAAAGTATTAGAAACTTGAGATGAAATTCGGTTATATACTTAAACTGTATAACAAGGAAACCAATGGACTTTGCTCATCCAAACGACAAAATCAATTGATTTAGGATTGCTATAGAATCCATTTGCTATCTTTGTCAATGGTTTCGTTTTTTTAGTTAGGAGTCACCGAGTCAGGTAGGGGAGCCGTCGGTAGGGCGACCTCGAGGAGACAGGAGATAAGGGCGTTGCATATTTGTGGGATGAATTGTAGGCTTGGAGAAAAAAGAAGTTAGAAGTATTAAAGATGAGATTTACCTGCTCAAAAAAAACTCATCCCTTGATTCAGCAACGCCGAGATAAGAGGGAAGATGTGGAGAGAGAAGAGGGAAGATGTAGGGAGAGGATCGGTCTGAAAAATTCCACAAAATACGCAGATTTTTCCTCAAAATTGATGCGCGAAAAGACTTAACTATGGTAATTATATAGATATAATATGGGTTCTATAGCGTTTTGACCTAATTTTTTAATTTCTGACTTCTAAATTATCCAATCGCTAAATTATCAGGATTTAATATTATATGTCTACTCAAAATACTCATAATATCACTGTTGAGCAAGCTGAAAATTTTCTCAATGAATTTACTTGCCAGGGGGTAAAATTATTAGAATCACCAGAGGAAAAAGAGATAACTCGTGCGGCAATTCTGTTATTAGCTAGTTTATCCGATTATCAAATGCTTGGTATTTGTGCTAATACAAATGCAGAAGGATTTGCAGCTTTAGAAAGCTATTTAAAAGCTTTAAAATACAATACCACCTTAATTGATTACTCTAATTTCAACTCAATTGAAGGGTCTGTTTATATCAAATTTAATGGTTTGAGAGAGTCATATCATCTAGATTCTTATACCGGAGAATATCGTGGTGTATTAGTATCTTGTCAATCTTCTGATGACGAAGGAATTAATGGAACTTATGGTTATCTGCCACTAGATTTATTTAAAGACTGAAAAATAGTTGAGAGTGGCTATACTTTGAGAGACCCGCTTTCGAGCAAATTACTGATAGCTAACTCAAACTGGTCTAATTGTATGCCTTGTTAAGGTCAAAGGCATAAATCACGATTTAAAACTGTTTAAAAAGAGTGGTGTTAAATTTGGGACTTTAATGAAAGTTATTGCTGACAAAGGCTATCAAGGGATAGCTAAAATTTATCAATTAAGTGAAACCCCTATCAAGAAAAAGAAAGGGAAGAAGTTAAGTAAAGAAGAAAAAAAATATAATCGTCAGCTTAATCAATTAAGAATCACAGTAGAACATATTAATAGACGATTAAAAATCTTCAAAGTCCTCTCTTATCCCGGTCGAAATCTTGGTAAGAGATTTGGATTAAGAGCGAACTTAATAGCTGGTCTTTATCATCACGATTTGGCTAATTAAGTTTTCAGTAAAATCTATCAAATTAATAGTTAGTTGAGCTTTTCATTATTAGCTTAACTTTTTTAGTCTGCCTATTTTTAATGATTTTGCTAGGGAGCAATCCCTTCTATTCAATTATTCAAAAAAGATGAGGAAGTTTGGCTGTCTTATCAAGTTAATTTAGACAAAAAACGACTCACTCATTGTAGCATAAAATATTTTTGCAAGAGGTCTAATGTTAAATTAATTTTGCACAGATAAGTAGCCAGGCGTAATTAATTGTGAGTATCTCCGAAGCGACTGGAACGGAGTGGAAGGTTTTCGGCTGTCGCCGACATGTTTGCGGAGCATTCCGTGAGGAAAACGCTTCGCGTCGCGACATGAATGCGAAGCATTCCGCAAGGAAAGCAATCTCAATGGTTGAGGTTACATAAAAATTTGGTTACATAATGAAGTTTATTCCCGCCCACCTACTTAATTTTGCACAGATACTTATCCCAATATCAGTAAAAATGAAATGAAACTCAATGTTAAAAAAAGGGAAAAGGAGTTGGGGAAACTTCCCTCAATTCCTTTTCAAAATTAGATATTATTTAACTAATTCAGGCTCTTTCTCTGGTGCTTCTGGTGTAGTATCTTCTTCAGGTAATCCCAGCATTGACTTGTACATTTTGATATACTCCTGAGCTGATTTATCCCAGCTAAAGTTCTCTCTCATGCCACGTATCTGCAACTCTTTCCATCGATCCTTAAACCGGAAAGCTTCACAGGCTCGAACCATTGCAGTAAAAAAGTCTAGCGGTTCATAGCGATCGAAACAATAACCAGTACCAGCATTATTAACAGGGTCATGAAAAGAGACCGTATCAACTAACCCACCTGTACGACGTACAATAGGCACACTGCCATAACGCATTGCCAACAACTGACTAATACCACAAGGTTCAAACCGACTTGGCATTAGAAAAGCATCAGTACCAGCATAAATGCGCCTAGAAAGAGCATCATTGTGAAGTAATTGGACACTCATACGACCCGGATAACGGGTAGCAATTTGCCACATTTGAGTTTCATAGTAGCGATCGCCAGTGCCCAGCAAAATAAACTGACAATCAGTATAAGCCATAAACCGATCCAAGACTTGCAGCATTAAATCAAGTCCTTTTTGCTCCACCAGTCGGGATACCATTCCCACCAAAAAGGTATTCTTATTAACTTCAAATCCCACCTCTTCTTGGAGGGCAATTTTATTAGCAGCGCGTTTATCTAGGGTATCGATAGTATAAGTTTGAGCAATATATCTGTCATTAGCTGGGTTGTAAAAATTAGTATCGATACCGTTGAGGATACCGTGCAACTTACCACTGACAAAAGACATCAAACCTTCAAGAGTTTCACCATAAGCAGCAGTTTGAATTTGAGCTGCATAGGTAGGAGAAACAGTAGTCACTCGATCGGCAAACTGCGCTGCTGCAGCCATGGTATTATGTCCTTCCATATACCACGGACACCAAGTAATCCTTTCTAAAAACCAGCGCCACGGTCCCTGATAAGCTAAGTTGTGAATTGTAAAGACAGTCTTAATATCTGGAGTTTCATGCATCCAGACTGGAATCATGCCTGTATGCCAATCATTGCAGTGAATGATTTCTGGTTTCCAGCCATTCCAGCAAAACTCAGCAGCTCCATTGGCAAATAGAGTAAACCTCCACTCCTCATCATCTCCGTAGTAGATGCGACGTGGCCAAAAAGCCGGATGACCAAAGAGGTACAATGGCACATCACTTTTTGGTAGTACTGTCTCATAAATGCTAAAACTTTGGTACATGGCAGTTCCTGACCAGATGGGTTCTTCTGGAATTTCCATCTTGTCGGCCAGGAAGCCATAATAAGGCATGAGGATGCGGACATCGTGACCCATTGCTCGTAGCACTTTGGGTAAGGCTCCGACTACATCCGCCATACCGCCAACTTTTGCTAAAGGAGCTACTTCAGCAGCCACAAATAAAATTCGCATAGTTTTATAAGTTGCGTTCCCTTTTTGATGCTCAATATCGTCATCATACCTGTATGGGCGCACCTAGACTATAATTCAAAAGTCGAAAGTTAAATAAAGGTGCAGGACAGAAGGCAGAATTTCAAAGTAATTTTTTTTAGTCCTTTTTTTCTCTTTATATTTTCCCTTTCTAGTTCTATTCGGTGACAACTGTGGCAAAGTTTATTAATTTTTGTAAAAAACTCTTGACTAAATCCGATTTTCTACGAACTAAAAAGTTTTGCTGCAAGTGATAGAATTTCATTCGGCTTTGCTAGGGACATAAAATTCAGTGAATTGTAATGATGAAAATTATTAATTTTGGTGCAGATGATACAACCTTGATTCAGCAGGTAGCTCAATTACTATTTGAAGGTTTTCAAGAATATTGGTATGATGCTTGCTCTAAATATAATATCAATGCAACTTGAACAGAAGTGTATAAATTTAAAAAAAAAGACAGGATTAGTCGAATTGCTAATGCAACTTTAATAGAAGTGCATAAATCTTTAAAAAAAGACAGGATTAGTTGAATTGCTATAGATAAAAACAGTACTTTTATAGGATTAATTGGAGGTATTAAGCAATATAATGGGAATATTTAGGAACTACAACTAAAGGATGTAAAGACATATTTTTGAGGCAGAGTAATCGGGCGGTCGCTAGTTTTTGACTTAGAAAAATAGGTGAAAAAACGGGTTAGTCTGACTCTTTGGGTTGGTACTGATGACGAAGATAACCAAACAACTCTTGGGGGAATAAATCTTTATGAAAATCTTTGGGAAACAATTACAAAAATCAAAAATTCACATAGTCACCCCTACGATTTTTATCAGAAAATTGGTTTTATAATTGTGGGAGTTATGCCAGATGCCAACGGAGTTGGTAAAGATGTGAGAAATATAGGTGTATTTATTTGTGGATTTTACCTACCACTTACCAAAAGTCAAAACTCACGACTCAAATAGGATTGCTATATATCTATTCTGTTGGGAAATGCTAACTGTGTTGAATAAATAGTCATGCGTGGGGGCGAACGACTCCCACTAATTAAATACTATACTATCATAATTTTTTCGGTGGATGCAACACAAATTACCTCAGCGATTTTTTTGAGCTTCACAAAATGATTGTGTTGGTCTATTTCATGGTAATTTTGCCTGTTGCCAGAAGAGCTGTTGCCAAAAATCTAAAACTTGTGTATTTAACCAAGAGCGAGAAATGCTATAGTACGTTTTTTAGTTAGGACAATAAGTCTAGGTTCAAAGGCAAAAGGAGAATGCCCGCGCCCTTAATACGTAGTGCTTGCTATAACAGTAACAGTTATCAGTTAGCCTCTTGCAGACGAACTGCGTTGTCAACAATTGCTTAATAAGTATTTTTCCAGATATTCCCAATGTTCATGCCCATATTCTTCTGGTAGTAAGGTTATCTATCAAACTAGCTATAGAATAATGTTCCTCTACCCATTGTACTGGACTAGGTATTTCAGAACTAACATTTATCGGGTCATTAATGGTATTTTTTTCAGGTGAGTTATTATTAGTAGTAGGTTGCATAAATTATTTCAGTAAAAACCCTGAATTTAAATCAATTCTTCATACTAAATATATCATCAAATAATCAATAAAATAATTTCAGTGAAACTAGTCAAGTAGATGCTGTAATAAGTTTTCCAGCTTTTGGCAATCTAGATCGATGTCAGGGTAGATATTCTATGAATCCATAGATGTTTTTCCCAGAATTGGGATGTTAATTAAATCATTGAGCAAGTTAATGCTGAAATCTCATACCAATTTTTCAAAGTACTGCTATGATTGTAAGCTTGGAAAAATAACTGTCAAAATCAAAAAAGTTACTAAATACCAAGCATTTACTTCCACAAATAATACAAATAATATTGAGAAATAGAAAATCCAAATATAGCCAAGTTTTTGGTAATTAGTATAAGCGAGTGGTCAGTAATTAGTTATACTTGACAGAAGCAAATTGCCGTTTGGAGGGCAAAGAAGTTCTCCAAGCCTAACCTTCAGCTTGTACTTTCTTCAATGACACTGATGGCCTATTGAAATAATAATATTTGAAGAATATTCTCAAACGACTCGAAACAGATTTTATGGACAGTATTTTTATTCAAATAGTTGCCTATCGCGATCTAGAATTAGTCCCAACAGTAGAAGAAGCGATCACCCACGCCACTCATCCTGAACGCCTCTCTTTTGGCATTTGTTGGCAGTATGGTACGAATGAGGAAAAGGACTATATTAGCAAACTCAAAGGTATAAAAGATTGCCGTATTATTGCAATTCCAGCTTCTGAGGCCCGTGGCGTTGGTTGGGCACGTTCTTTAGTGCAAAAGTTGTGGCAAAAAGAAGATTACACTCTACAAATTGATGCCCACATGAGATTTTTGCCTGGATGGGATGTAAAATTAATTAAAATGCTAGAAATGTGCCCTAGTGAAAAATCAATTCTCAGCACCTATCCTCCTGCTTACAAACCTCCTAGAGAATTAGTGGGAGATACACCGAGTCGGTTAGAAGCAAATCAGTTTGGGGATGCTGGTACTTTAACTTTGAGAGGAATAGGGGATTTGAGTAAATGTAGGACTCCGCAACTAGGAACTTTTGTTGCTGCTGGGTTTATTTTTGCCAATGGGTCAATTATTACTGAGGTGCCCTATGACCCGGAGATTTATTTTACAGGAGAAGAAGTCTTATTTGCTGTGAAAGCTTGGACAAGAGGGTGGGATATTTATCATCCTAATTCTAGTGTTTGTTGGCATTTTTATAATACTGGTAAAAAGCGGGTTGTGCATTGGGAGGATCATCAAGATTGGTGGGTTCAAAATAGGGTGTCTGAGTCTCGTTTTCGTCAGATTTTGGAAATGGAACCTGCAAAGGAAGATTTTGGTATTTATGGGTTAGGAAATGTCAGAAGTTTGGCAGAGTATGAGGCGTTAGCTGGTGTGAGTTTTAAGGAGCGTTGGTTTATTCGTTTTATATAGGGAAATAAGAAGTCAGGAGTCAGGAGTCAGGAGTCAGAAGATTATACCAAGCGTGATAAATGTTTGTGAAATTTTCTTGAGTGGGGGAGTGGGGGAGTAGGGGAGAAGTAAACATACAGAATAATTAACAATAACTGGGGTGCTAATTATCAAAAAGGTTATTAGGTCTGTGTTAATTATTTAATAATTGAAGTGTCACCTAAGTTAAGCATTCTTTAACTAAGTATTCTTTTTTCACGCTTGGTATTAATAATATTTAGCCACCCTGCTACTTCAGAAAAAAATATAATTAATTCTCAAGCTAATAAATCATCTACTGCCACACTAAAACCTATTAAAACTTTTTGAGTAGTAACAATCTGACCAGAAGTAAACATTAAACCTTGATTTTCAGTAAATATCATTAACCCATTTACTCTCAGGAAAAACTAACCATACTTCTTCACCGCCAGACTCTAAATATTCCTGAGCTTTTAACAATACATTTTCAGCCAAGTCTGTAGAGGAAACTCTTAGGTAAAGTCGGAGAATTTCCATATTTTGAAACTAGCTCTGGAGTAGTAATAACATCAGGCGATCGCCCTTGTTTATTAGTACGACAAGGCACATCTGTATAAACTTCTCCACCTTGTTTACTAGCATTTTTATAATCATCCCAATAACGACCAAGCCTTAATTGAATTTTGCCATCTCTCAGTGTCATGCCATTTTTTTCTATCAATTGACCATTAACCCACTCCATTTTTTCAGGAGGATTTTTTGTGAAGTCTTCTAAGGAGATATTCTGATTGATGAGAGTAGAATTTATCATAAAGAAAAAGGAGGAAGTAATAAGAAAGAATGTGACATTCCATTGAGAGTAATTTTTAACATCAATACTAAAATAAAATTATCAAATGATGATGCTATTTTTCATCTGTTTCATGCTCTTGATTATCAACACTTTTAATCATATCTCCAATTGAGATACTTGAATCTTCTATGTTTGAACCTCTTTGTATATTTATGTTGTACTTAGCTGTCTGAATTTCAGCTCTTTGAAAAGGTAGAATTAGAAGCTCGGCGATTTTTTTAGAAAAAGTGCCTATCTCTCGAACAATAAATAAAAATATAACTAATTTTGCTAAAAAGGCGAGAAATTCACCATCAATTGGAATCATTTCCAAGATTTGTGGAAGAGTAAAAAACAAGATAAAGAAGGTGACAAAAATCATAATTCTAGAAATTTCATCTCTCTCTCTTTTATACTTTCTTGGAATAAGTTCAACTTTACTACTATCTTGATTTGAGCAAAACAATTTTGGTACTTCATCTTCCTGAGTTCGTCTTGCCGACAAAAATCGAAATCTTACTCTATCTTTAGGTAAAATTTCTCTAATTAAATACCTTTTTTTTACTTCACCAAGGTTAAGCTCCTCTCTTTTAATTTCTTCTATCCCCATTGAATTATCATTCAAATGTGGCTCTAAAAATTGTTCTAAAATTCCAACATTTGTAGGATGAAGCTCAAAGGTAATCTCTTCATTTTTAATTACTTTTCTACCAGTATTTTCAATATCGCAAGAGATGACATACAAATCTGCAACCTCATAACCTTCACCATAAAGGATACTAATATTTTTCTGACCTATATCTTGCTTAAACTCTAAAACGCTCAATATATTTGTTGTGTAGGAAAGCTCCATAGCCAGATTTTGACGCTGCTTGTTTGATGAGAAGTAATTAAATAACGCTACTAAAAAAGCTGAGATAATAGCAATAGCAACCTTTTGCCAGAAATCATTATTCTCTAATAGTGTTTGAATTATTTTAGGATATTCATTTAATTTATCCATCTCATAATCTCCTGATTTTTTGAACAAACAAAATGATTAATGTAAGTCGCTGATTTTGTAAGAGAAGTTTTCCTATTGTAATTGAAAAGGCGACAGATAAGAAAGAAGTAAGAATGTGAGAGAGAAGCTCTGTCAATCTTGTTGCCAAATTTTCAGATATAGCAACCAGGAATCAGATGTGAGAATTTTAATATTTCCTAAAAGCAGAGAATATAGTAGTTTTCATATTCATTAACATACAGTTTTTTCTTTATTCTCTGTTGCCTGTAGCCTTTTGCCTAAAAGGCTACAATGTCTCACGATTGAGATAAGATTGCTATATTAGTTGAGTAAATTGTTTGATTGATCGGGTTGATTATTCATCCACTGCCTAGTACCGAAATATTGACAAGAATGAGCCGCAATATTCGTCGCATTTGCCAAAGCGTCTGTAAATTCTAGGTTTAAAATATAGTGACAAAATGCTCCATGAAAAATATCACCAGCCCCTAAAGTATCAACAGCATTAATTTTGGGAACTTCTACATTACCAAATTTACCTTGACTCAGATATTTGATAGATTTTTCTCCTTGAGTAATGGCAATATCTGAAATATTTTTGTCTGATAGATAAGCAAAAACTTCCTCTTGGTTTTCGCAGCTAGGAGGATAAAAATTAGCCGAACAAATAGCATAATCAACAAAAGGTAAAATTTCCTCAAATCCTGTTTTCCAACTACCACCATCTATAACAATAGGAATATTTTTGGATTTAGCAAGTTGAGCAATTTCTAGACTGGCTGCCATTTGATGACCGTCGATTAAGACAATATCAATATTATTAATAATTTCTGGGGGAATAACTTGTTTTGAGATTTGAGATTTAGTGGCATTGATAGAAATTACAGCGCGATCGCCTGTATTTTGAGTAGTAATAATTGATGAAACTGGTGGGGGTTGGTCACGATTTTTATCTAAGTCTTTTATCGCTACATTATACTTATCTAAATCAGCTCGAATTAGATGAGTTATCGGATTATTTCCTAGCCCACATATAAGAGTTGTTCGATTACCAAAGTAGCTAAATGTTACGGCTGCATTTGTTGCAGGCCCTCCGGCTGTAACAGCATAATCAGCAGCAACAATTTTTTGATTTTGATTGGGATAAGTTGCTGTGAGATAAACTAAGTCTAAGGTGATTAATCCTACGAATAGTCCGGTTTTAGTCATTATTTTTTTCTGGTTTACAAATTTTAAAAAATATACTTATCCTGAATAGTAAGTATTGTATTGGGAGCAATAAATATAGATAGTCCTACAGATTAATGCTTAGGAGTTCAATTTAGTATTCACCTAATTATTTAAAAAGGAATCTAGCCCATCATGTCATATTCGGTTGAATACTTATTATATAGTTGGGGGAGATGGGGGGATGGGGAGATGGGGAGATGGGGAGATGGGGAGATATTCCGATTCAATATGCTTTTTTTAGGATAGCTTTTTTCCAGATCGCTATTAAACAGATTTGATTTTACATATATTATATAACCGGATTCTATATCACCCGTCATATTAATTGGAAAAAAAGTTAATTACAAATCAAGAGTCCGGAATTGAAAATATTGACTACCACTACTTCTTAGTTCTGCAACGAGCTTATTCTTCATAAAATTCCTCGCTCAAAAAAGATGTTTATCCTCTACAGTAAGTATGGGAATGAATTAATATAGAGTTATCTATGATCTAGATGAATTTTGCCATCTTTGAATATTTGGTTTATCTGAAATTTCCAGAAATTAATCTGACAAATAGTCTGGTTTTAGTCATTAATTTTTACTGTTTATCCATTTACAGATACTGATGAAAAATTTTCGTCTAGTATGGCACTACAAAAAATCGTTATC
>JBARXI010000507.1:0-8650 GCA_049647275.1 Microcoleaceae cyanobacterium | reverse complement strand
TGGGTTGCTCAGTATTTATACTCTGTAAATCATCTAGGTTTAACTGAGACGGGAGCCAAATCATCAGGAATAAATTCAGCATAAATACTGGCTCTAGCCAGAGAATTAGCAACCATCATTCCCTACTAACTACTGACTACTGACTACTGACTACTGACTACTTGACTTTTATACTACGCTTTGAAGTGCGGAATGTCGGTTATAAGTATTCAACCGGACATGATATAACTTAGCTCAATTATAGTTTTTATCTAAATACAGGACAAAAATTGAATCACGTGGCAAAAAGCAGATTCAAATTGCTCTAACTTGATAATTTATTTATCAGTATTCAGTTGCCAATTTTTATTTTTTTTGTCAGTAGCTCTATCATTTTACTTAATAAATTTTCTAGAGCGATAGGTTTAGTTAAACACTCATCGGCACCAGCAGCATAGCAGTCTTTTTCATCTGTTTGTATATCATCGGTAGTTAATGCCAAAATTTTCATATTTTGAGTAGTATTTGTTGTAGATAACTGCTGAATAATTTCAATACCATCCATTCCTGGTAAGTGCATATCTATAATTACAGCTACAGGTTGCAACAAAATAATTTGATCTACTGCAGCAGAGCCTTCCATTATCCATACTACTTTTAGTCCTGCTGCTGTTAATATATGGCAAATTAATGTAGCAACTTCTTCTTCTTGTTCAATTAATACTACTCTACCTTGCAAAGATAAACTATTTGAAGAAGTTTCTTTTTTTTGTTTGAGTTTTTCATCTTCTGATTTAAGACGTTGAGCTGGTAGTGTGACTGTAAAAGTAGACCCGATATTAAAAGTAGATTCTACTTGAATAATTCCACCATGCAGTTCTACTAATTGTTTTGTTAAAGCCAAGCCTAAACCTGTACCACCTTGTTGACGATTATAAGGTGAATCTAGTTGTTGAAATTTCTTAAATAATAATGGTTTTTGCTCTGGGGAAATTCCAATACCTGTATCTTCTATTTGAAATATTACTATATTGCTTTTTCTGGAAACTTTTAGTTTGACATTTCCCTCACTAGGAGTAAATTTAATAGCATTACTAAGCAAATTGAAGAGAATCTGTTTGACTCGTCTTTCGTCAGCAGTAAACCGATCTAGTTGTGGGTTAATTTTTTGTTCTAGAGTTAGTTTTACTTGCTTTTGCTCTGCTTTTTCTCTAAAATTGTGCAAAATTTCGGACGTTAGTTTACAAATAGAAAAATCAGTGATTTTTAAAACAGTTTTTCCTGCTTCTACTTGGGATAAATCTAGAATATCATTGATTAATTCTAGGAGATGTTCGCCACTATCATGGATTGTTTGCAAATATGTTCTTTGCTTTTCTATTGGCATTTCTTTCGCTCCTCTGTTGCCATAAGACCATCGCAACAAAGTTGAAGAAATACCAATAACACAAGTTAAAGGAGTACGTAATTCATGACTCATTGTCGCTAAGAATTCACTCTTTGCACGATTAGCTGATTCTGCTGATTGAAGAGTATCATAAAGGTCTTGAGTCCGTTCAACCACTCTTTTTTCTAAAGTTTGTTTTTGCTGTTGCAATTCTGCATATAATTGAGCTTGGTAAATGGCGATCGCTAAATGTTCTGTTATTTCTTTGAGAAATATCTTTTCATTTTCTTGCCACTCACGGTAAGAGCATTGTTGAGCAATTAATAATCCCCATAATTGTTGATAAACGATGATTGGCACTACTAATTTTGCTTTAACTTGGTGTTGTCGCATTAATTCTAGTAGGCATGGAAATTCTCTGTAAGCTATTTCTACATCAGCTATAGCCTTAATCAAGCTTTTACCATACTTATCTACATAATGATTTGCCTCCATAAAATAGTTTTCTTCTTCTGTCAAACCCAAGACAGAAGAAATTTTATTGGATGCCAAGGCTTCATAATTAACACATCCTTTTTTAATATTAACTGCTGTTCTTTCATTATTTAACGATAAGGACTGCTCAAATTTATAAATTAATAACCTATCAACTTTTAAGAATTTTCTTACCTGTTCCACCACCGCCGATAATATTACTGGTAGTTCTAAGCTTTGACGAATTTGAGTTGTTACTTGATTCAAGAGTTTCTCTTGTTCAAGTTGTTGGTGTAGGGCTTTTTCTATAGGTTGACATATCGATGGATATTGTTGCAGATTAACAAATGAGTTTGAGGCTGATAATTTATTATTTTGTGAGATTTCATTTTCTTTGACTGGTTGATTATTTCCAGCAGATTCATTCTGATGATTATTAGTGTAATTAATAACTCTACCGCCATTCAATAGCAAACTTGATTGTTTTATAGAAGGTTGTATTATTTGTTTATTGGGATTTTTTTCTGCTTTCAAAAAGGATTCAGTATTTTCATTAGAATTAAGAATCTTGATTAACTTTAACGTAAATTCAGTCTGGTGATGAGGATGATTAACTCCAACCTTGTTGATTTGAGATTTAAGTTGAGAGACAAATATAGACTGACTTCTTTCTGTTTCTAGTTGCTCAACAATTTGGGAGAGAAAAAAAACAATCGTCTCCGGCTCAAAAGTTAAACCGACATTAAATTTAAAATTTTCCACATCTGCCCTTGAAAATGGAAGACTAGAGGAGTTAAATTGGGAACTATAACTTGTTTCCTGGTTCAATCCCTTCTGGGTTCCAGTATCTGATAACTCCTTTGCTACTTTCCCCCACAAAAGTCCATTAAACTCCTCTGATATAACTACCGTGAATTTTACCCCTTGGAATTGATGAAATCGAATAGTGGCAAATATATCTTCCATAATCACCATAGTCTCCGGGCCTTTAGCTGTCTGTTGTAATAGCTGACTTAACAGCTCTAAAGTCTCAAAAGCTAAAGTTAAATCTAATTTTGCCGATCTAAAATTGGGCATTTCTCCGGTTATTTTGTATGGAATGGTCATTTCATTTAGCCTCTAGAAAGAGGAGCTTTTCTTGCCTCAGAAAGAGGAACGGCCTTAGCCTCTAGAAAGAGGAGCTTCGCTAGCCTCCTTCGGAGGAACTGCGCCCTTCAGTACCTCCTGCTTAAACCGGAGGCTTCAAGATGCAGAATTTTTTTTCTCTTGGTTGATTGGACACGCAGCGCAGGTTTCCTGCGCCATCCCACCCTAGGGGAAGCTCCGCTAAGGACCGCTTTTTATCCCCTTAAAAGGGGAGGCTTGAAACCTTATTTTTTTTGTCATAATACTATTCTGGAGCAGGACAAATAATATTGGTTGTGGAACAAGGAAGAAGTTATTAGATTTTAGAGAATTGTATCTAATTTGTAGATTAATTCAAACTAACATATTCTCATTGTCAGAACATATTTTCCCTACAGCATTTCTTAAATTGATTCTGTATTCTTGTTAAATTTTTATTAAAAAAGTAAGCGGAAGGCAAGGTTTGACCTAATACCAGTTTTATCAATGTTTGCTACAAATAGTTAGACTTTTTATAGGATTCAGGTAGGGGAGCCGTCGGATTGGCGACCTCGAGGAGTCAGAATAAACAGCTTAAATATCATTTATTATAGTTAATATCCATTTTTAAGACCCCGCCCTTAAGGGCGGGGTTTAAAGACACATTTTACCAAAAATATTTTAATAACCCTTATTATTCATAATATTCTTTTTTTTTATTGGTATAAGCCGATTTTTTAGGAGTGAAATAAACTCATCTCCACCGAATTAAACTGTGGTCAGCAGACGAATAAACAAAGCAAGATGGATTTATCCAGTTGCGTAGTATCAGCGCTTGTTTCCCCATGACTTTAGTAGGGAGTAGTCAAATTTATCTAAAAATGGAGTAAGCTAAATAAGGATGTAATCCTTAATCGAGAGCTACTAAATTATTGGAATAGGTTGAATAACTATACTCTACCTAAAACGACTCGTGAGGAAAAATAATAAATGAGTCCTCACAGGTAAATTAGGTGATTTTATTCGCTGTAATTTTTACAACATAAGCTTTTTAGTTTTAGAGTATGTGTAATTAACTTTGCCTGACTACTTATAAAAGTAAGCCGACTCGACGAAAGAGGAAACTCTTGCAGTAATTTTTGGAATCCTCCCTGCTTCAGCCGCAGGGCTGTTTCAAATTAAAAAAAAACTGCTTGAGAGGTTATTAGGGAGAACAGGAGTAGGGAGAAAGGGATATAAAGCCTTTTTTAACTAAAAATCAGTACATTAAGCTGGGAAATTTTTGATTAAAATTTTATAAAATCAACTGAAATAGCTGACATTTCCTGTGTACCGAAAAACTGTATCCCGACAAATTCGATCAAAATCTGGATTTTTTCACCAAAAAATCTCCCCTGCTTCCCGCTCAGAACTCCCTACTCCCTACTCCCTCTTATTCTAAAATGAAATAGCCCTGCCTGCTTCAGCCGGGGGAGGATGTCAAATAACTAGTCTCATAGCTTTAGTCATAAATAGATATTATGAAACAATAGATTAAACTGAGGAGAAATATAATGAAGTTACCAAACTTTCTCATAGTAGGAGTACAAAAAGCAGGAACTACTTCCATTTATGGATACTTAAAGCAACATCCCCAAGTTTATATGAGCCCTGTTAAAGAGACAAATTTTTTCTCTACAGATTGGGAAAAAAAGACAGAAAATAAATCGGATACAAAGAAAAAAAAGAGAATTGATAGTTGGAATAAATACTGCGAGCTTTTCCAAAATGTGAAGAATGAAATAGCCATAGGAGAAGCATCTCCTAATTATTTTGCTAACTATAAAACTTCATCGCAGATGATTCTTCGTTATGTTCCTGATGTGAAGATGATTGCTATACTGAGAAATCCAGTAGATAGAGCATATTCTGATTACTTAATGCACCTTCGTGATGGGATAAATGTAGGAAAAGTTCGTTCTTTTAGCGAACAAGTTAAATTTCGTGCAGATACTTCTTCGACAATAAAAAAAGGATTTTATTACAGCCCGGTTAAACATTATTTTGATACTTTTGGTCAGGAAAAATTAAAAATTATTCTCTATGACGATCTATCCAAAAATTCTTTAGGCATCATGCAAGATATTTATAAATTTATTGGAGTGGATGATAAATTTAATCCTGATACATCAATACGACAACAAGCTGCTGCAATTCCTAAAAATCAAGCAATGAATAATTTATTACAAACAAAAAATCCAATTAGAACAGCCATGTCATCAACTCTTAAAGTGTTAATGCCTTTGGAAATGCGACAGAAAATACGCTCCAGTCTGATTAAGTTAAATTCAGGAGGTAAAGAACTAAAGCCTCTTTCCTCAGAAGACCGTAAACTACTAACTGACTTCTACCGTGAAGATATTCTCCAACTACAAGATTTAATTCAAAGAGACCTTTCATCTTGGTTAAAAGTTTAAATAGTCAACAAATATTGGCTATGAATTACCTAGATGATACATAAGTTAAAGAGCTACTAGCGATCGCCAGTAGCTCTTTATTCATGGTTGACAAAGGTTTGAGGCTCTACTATTGCGTATATCCAAATAGTAATGAATAGATTTTTAGTTTTTGATTTGTAATTAAATCGGGGGTTTTGTCTAGGTTGCTTTACTGGAGTAATTTGAGCGATCGCCATTAGTTCTTTATTCATGGTTGACAAAGGTTTGAGTCTCTACTATTGCGTATATCCAAATAGTAATGAATATATTTTTAGTTTTTGATTTGTAATTAAATCGGGGATTTTGTCTAGGTTGCTTTACACGAGTAATTTGAGCGATCGCCATTAGCTCTTTATTCATGGTTGACAAAGGTTTGAGTCTCTACTATTGCGTATATCCAAATAGTAATGAATAGATTTTTAGTTTTTGATTTCCCAAAAATCTGCTGATTTGTTTAGGTTGAGTTGTGGGAGTAATTTAAGCGCTCGCCTTTAGTTGCAAAATCATTATTCCCAAAGGTTTGAGTCTCTACTATTGCGTATATCCAAATAGTAATGAATAGATTTTTAGTTTTTAATTTGTAATTAAATCAGAAATTTTGTCTAGGTTGAGTTGTGGGAGTAATTTAAGCGCTCGTCAAAGAGAACGAAGTTATGTGGCATCGAATTTAGATAGCTCTGTAGTAAGGGTTCTTCAGATAGTCCAGTTGCTCCACTAATTTCCGGTATCGTTATGCATTCGGCTTCCCCCATTTCCCCGCCAATTTGTGATATAGCTGCTTGGGTCTCAGTTTCATCATTATGTTGGTTATATTCTGAAGTCATAGACTGAAAATCTTCTGTCCATCGAGCGTATTCTTCCGGAGTCACTTCGGTCGTCCCTTCGCCTTCAAAGTAATCATCAAATATTTTCTCAATCAAATCTTTTTGAGTAACGCCTAACTCCTTTGCCTTCTGTTTCAATTTTTCTGACAGTGACTTTGAAACCTTAATTGAGGCAGATTTTTGCTGATCTGGATTAGTCACTTCTTCTATAATTTTAGTCGTAATATTTGTTTGCTCTTTCTCCGTTTTATCTAGTATCTGTTTCCAAGTTTTCTCAAGATCGTAAGCATCTTTATAGTAAGATTTATCCTTCTTCATAGGTTCATACAAAGCGTATGCTTGACTTGGATTAGCAGGCAATTCTTGAAAACAACGACTAGCCAAATACATCCCTACTTCAGCAGCTTTAATAATTCTTTGAACCCACCAGGCTTTTTTCTTGATTACCCTGACGCAAAAATCTTTAAAAGTATTACATTTAAACTTTTTGTACAACTTAAATACTTGGAAAGCCTTGTATATCAAGCCTTCCTCAATATAAGCATAAGTTTTATATTTTAAGTCGTCGAAAATTGACTCAATTCTGTCTAGCAAATCTCCAGATAAGTTTTCATAGAATAGAGAATCACGGGTTTGGATGATTCGGTGCATCCAATCTGGCTGTTCTTCTAAGTTGAAATCGAAATCAAATTCAAATGCAGTCATATCTGATAATTCAATTTATTACTTATGTATGTTACATTAATTATTATAACTTCTGTATTTAATTATTGTCAACAGGTTAGTTAGAATTTTTTTTATACAGAACAAATGAGTCAGAAAAGCGAAATGGCAAGACCAACAAAATATGGGGTCAAGAAGGAGCGAATCAACTTAACCATTACCCCAAAATCTCGCAAAAGGATGAAAGAAATAGCAGAAGCATTGAACACCAGTCAAGGAGAACTGCTAGAAATGTGGATAAAAGCTTGGGACGAAGTACAGTCTATAGGTCTCTTGGGGGAGTCCTGGGCCTGCTCAGAGGAATAGTTAGCAAAGGACTAAACTATATGGATGCTCATACCGAGCGACTTGAAGAGCGACTAACAGAAAGCCAAAGAGCGAAGGCAGAATTCTTGGAACAAGCAACAGCTCTGGAAAAGGAAATAGTTCGTCTTCTTGAGCAGGCAGAACAACTACCAGATTCAAGCCAAAAGGAATAAATCTATCAGGAGTGCCGACCGCTTATGTAAGTGGTCGGTAATTTTATTATGGATAAACAATAAATCAATACCTCACTTCTCTATAATTAGGCTGTGTTATTTATCTTTTTATAATACACTTGTACAATGAATAATGTCAAGAGTATTTTGTAAAATATAAAATGAATACTAAAGGTAAATACAATGCCCAGAAAAACGATTCATGGAGAACCAAAGACGGGATTGAGTCTGACGATAACCCCTACTACAAAAAGGAGGTTAAAGGAAATATCGGCAGCACTAGGGATGAGTCAGAGCGAACTAATAGAGCGTTGGACAAAGGAGGCAGTGGAGGGGGCTAACAAGCAGTTATTGGGAAAATTCTCGATCGCCTCAGAAATCTCCAAACTATGCACTTGAAATATGTTGAGGCTCATGGAAAAAGATTAGAACAGCGGTTGAGTGAGAATCACACCCATAAATCCAAGGTATTTGAGGAGATGGGTAACTTGGAAACTGAGTTGGTTCATTTACTTGAAGCTCCTGAATCTAGTGAATTTATAGAAGAGGAATAAATTGATCGGGAGTGCCGACTGCTTATATAAGCGGTCGGTAATTTTGGTATAGTAAAAGTTATACAAAAATATAGTCAGATATAGTCAAACAATAACAAATATCTTCATTTGTTGGTACAAAAGAGCTACTAAATATTTGACAAAATTTAATAACTTTCAAGCAGAGGTTTAATGGTACAATTAAATTTGCTCAGAATTCCAGACTAAATAATAATAAAAATCACTAAGCGCTCGAATCCTAATATAATTTTAACTCCTTGATTTATGAGATTAGTAGAGAGACATATTATTCAAAAAAATCATCGGTTTTACCCTGAAATTGACCGACTGTGTTTCTTGTCTAAAAATCTCTACAATTATGCTAATTATTTAGTTCGTCAGTCTTGGATATTTGAAAAGACAAATTTATCCTATTATGACCTGCAAAAAACACTCTCTACTCAACCAGACTATCAAGCAATACCAGCTAAAGTATCTCAACAAATCTTGATGATACTAGATAGAAACTGGAAAAGCTTTTTCGCAGCGAACGAAGTTTATAAACAGAATCCATCAAAGTTTAAATCTCGTCCTCGTCTTCCTAGATATAAAAATAAAGTAACGGGAAGAAATCTGGTAGTTTATACAACACAAGCTATGAGCAAGAGGC
>JBARXI010000506.1:0-20228 GCA_049647275.1 Microcoleaceae cyanobacterium | reverse complement strand
TATCGATGGGTTTGACTGATAACTGTTAGCGTAGCTCCTCCGTAGGAGGCGTGCCTGATAACTGATAACTGAAATGACCTGCTTATTCCCCTGATTTAAACAAGCCGTGAAAATTGGTGGGCAGTTTTAAAAACATGGATGAAGCCAAGGTTTTCACAGTTTGAAACAGTGAGAGATTGCACAGATGCAGCATTTAAAAATTGTCCGCTCCCTATTAGCGTAATGCTATAAACCCAGGAGAGAAAATATAATTTAATTCAAAACTAGATTATTTTGCAGCATTTTTAGGTTGGCTAAGTTGTACAAACCTAAAGTTAGTTATGGAAGTGTGTGTTATAAATTTTTGCTAATTTTCATGTAATTAATTTTGTTTAGGCATCTAGCAGGGTCATTTTATTCTAGATTTTAGCAATGAATTTACTTACTTTCAGATAGGGAAAGATAAATTGTCTAAAGCTCGAAATAACCTATTTTCGTAAATACAAAATACATAATATGGCACAGTTTAGAATGAAATAGCCCTGAGGCATCTAGTCATATACTTTAAAGTTAAAGTCATGGCTTACAGGATTCAAACTAAATTAGAAAAACTCCATCAATAAATAGGATAATTTATTTCTGAAATTTTGTATCTTGCCATAATTATTTGATTAAATTTCTGAAATTTTTCGGTGCAAAATGGTACTGATATCTACCTAATATTTACACCGATAAACTCCTAAAATTGTAGCTAATGATTTAGTCACCCAATTCTCAAAGCTGCATCTCCAAAAGGCAGTGCATCTGGAACAGAAACATTTACAAAATCAACAGAGAAACTAGCACTTCTGACTTCCTCTGCTATGGAATTATTCACATTAGTCAAGAATAATATTATCCTCCTCAGCTATGGTACTGATATAGCATTTCTCGCTCTTAGTGAGATACACAAGTTTTAGGTTTTTGGCAACAGCTCCGTCAGGCAATAAGGAATAGGGAATAATTAATATGATAACCGCTATATCTACCTATCTTAACACCGATAAACTCTTAAAATCGTAGCTAATGATTTAGTCACCCAATTCTCAAAGCTGCATCTCCAAAAGGCAGTGCATCTAGAACAGAAACATCTACAAAATCAACAGAGAAACTAGCACTTCTGACTTCCTCTGCTATGGAATTATTCACATTAGCAAGAATAATATTATCCTCCTCAGCTTCAGCCTCTAATTGAATAATTGTATTGTCACCTTCTTGAGTAAAACTTAAAAGAGATATATTTCCTAAAATACCAATGCGATCGCCATCTTGAAAATTAAAATCTTCTACAGTATCTGAATTATTTTCAGCATCTGTATCTGAATTTTCTACTAATGTCAGAACAAAAGTATCTGCCCCTGCTTCACCAGCCAAATTATCCGCACCTAAATCCCCAATAAGTATATCATTTCCTTCCCCGCCAGTTAACACATCATCACCCTTTCCACCGCGTAAGAAATCGTCACCTCTACCACCCAATAAAGTATCACTATCTAAATTACCATTTAAAATATCATTATCGGGACCACCAAATAAAGAATCAAATCCTTTCCCACCCCGAATATAATCTGAACTATCTCCACCACTTAATGAATCATCTCCTTGATTACCATTAATAACATCATTAATTATTGAACCTATAATTTCATCATTTCCTTCTAATCCCAATACAGCAAATGTTTCTTGAGATAATTCTACAGAAATTTCAAAAATATCATCTCCTTCCGTTAAAACTTGAAAGAAATCAATTGGCAATGGGAGATTAGCGCGGTTAAAAATATTGATAAAGTTATTCAGTACAGTAGTGTCATTAATAATTTGTGAAACTCGACTAGGGATAATTCCTTCTGTTACTCTAGCAGCAGTAATACTATCACCTAGCTCAAGTTCTTCTATGACATTTAAGCCATCTATAACATTACCAAATACTGCAAACCTACCATCTAATGTTGGTAAATCATTCAAAGGAATATAAAATTGAGAAGATGCTGAATCTAAAGCATCGGTGCGAGCCATTCCTATTGCACCTTTCACATTTGGTAACTGTAGGGGAGGACTAACAATTTGATTGTAAATAATCGGTTGTCCTAGTCCTAAAGGTTTAATTTCTAAAGGAATAAAACGAGTTTGATTCGTGATTGGCTCGACAAAGTTACCACTACCTAAAATTTCTAAGGGAATATTTGGGTCTCTACTAAAAGGGTCGCCTGCCTGAACTAATGAAAATTGTGGCTGATTTTCTATGCGATGAAATCTGACACCATCATAAAAATTTCTTTCTACTAAGTCAACAAAGTTACCTGCTGTAAAAGGTGCATTTACACCATCAACTTCAATAGTAACTATTTGATTATCTATTACCATTAATACAGTGGCTGGACTGGATATTTGTAGTAAATCTTCTTCCATGTTTATCTGCTTTTCACCTAAAAAGTTTTTGTACGAGTTGTTTATTATAGAACAAATTTTATTTATTATTTGAGAAAATTTATTTTTACTCAAAATAAATTTGGTTTCTTACCCTTAAACAATTTCAGAGAAATTATCAAATAAAAATTTTTTATTGAGGTCTATGCTAAACAACCTATGGGTAATTTCTCCGAGCAAAATCTATAGCAAAATTTATGTAAACTTATATAAAGTAGAGTTTTCATCGTGAATTATGATCTATCGTCGCAATTTTATTACCATATTTTTGGCTAGTTGTCTAGCCTTAACCACTTGGTTGAATTTTATCCCCCCGGTTTGGGCAATGGGTGGCAAACTACCTGAGTTAAATCAACCAGCTCCAGAATTTATCCTACCCACTAATACAGGGGATGGAAAAGTTTCTTTATCTGATTATCGAGGTGAGTGGATAGTGCTTTATTTTTACCCTAAAGATTTTACTTCTGGTTGCACTATTGAAGCGCGTAGATTTCAGCAAGATTTACCAAAATATGTTTCTAGAAATGCTCAAATTTTAGGTGTTAGTGCAGATGATATTGACTCCCATGCGGAGTTTTGTGATTCGGAAGGATTGAAATTTCCATTGTTAGCTGATATTGATGGAAGTGTTAGTAAAGCTTACGGCTCATGGATGAATTTTTTTTCTATGAGGCATACTTTTATTATTGACCCAGATGGGATATTGCGAGAAATTTTTCTGGGGGTAAGACCGCCTATTCATAGTCAAGAAGTTTTGGCAGCCTTGGATGAGTTGAAGTAGGATTAATTAATCTCAAGTTATTTAGTAGAGACATTAAATTTAACGTCTCTACTGTTTAGGATTTAGTTTGTCAAGAAATTTCTCAGCCGTTTGGTCTGATACCATTTTAAATAAGAGCAATTTATCAATTATCCATTTGATGTATTTATTTGAGGATTATACCTACTAATAATTGAGGATTAAATCAAATCCAGAATTTTTTTTATAATTCACACGATATGGCAATCCTAAATTGGTTATGAAAATGAAAAATTTTAGAACAGTGAATATTAACTGAAAACCTTCTAAATTATGACTTCTGTAAGTCGCAAATCCGACGGTTACCCTACCTGACTCCTAACTTCTAATAAATATGAAAATATTACCGCTGAAATAGGATTGCTATAGTTAGCTTAGGCAATTCAACTTGTGTAGATCGTCAAATTATTATTCCTAAGTATAGCACTACGCAAATAGGGCACCGACATTCTTCTATTCCCTACTGCCTACTCCCTACTCCCTACTCCCTTTTCCTACCGGAATGCGGAGCAAACCACTCAAATTTATTGTCTTAACGAAAGACCTTACTGCTATACCTAAACAAAATTAATTATCTAATTTTATCTCCTGTAATTTTGACAATATAGTGTTTCTTAGGCACGTGTGTGTAAAGTTGTCTTTTTCTTCCATGTTGCCATAAGAGAGCTATTGCCTAAAACAAACGAATTTTGTACCTCACCCTTTTTAGCTTTAGAGTATGTGTAATTAATTTTGCATGACTACTTACCTAACTATCTACACTAGAAACTCACGACTTCAATAGGATTGCTATATTTAAGTATTATTTATCTTCCAATTGAATCTCAAAAGTTTTTCCAAAACACAATTATTATTATTTTTAAGTTAACCTATGGAATAGGAATAACTAATTTACACATTTAATGTGCAAGCAATTATGCTGAATTTACTAAATCAAAGATTATTTTGGTACTTGGCATTACCAATAGCTGTAATTAATGGTTGGGCTTTACTACAAATATTTCAATATTTTGGTCGGATAATTAGTATAATTGTCTCTGCTACATTATTATCTTTTTTATTAGATTATCCAGTCCTTTTTTTACAAAAGCACCGAGTTAAACGCCATCGAGCAGTGATTCTAGTATTTTTAGTAGCATTAGTAATTATATTAGTTTTGGGAATTTTTTTAATTCCTTTGCTATTAGAACAACTGACTGGATTAATCGAAAATCTGCCTAGTTGGATAGCATCAGGGAATCAACAATTAGAATTATTTGACCAATGGGCATTTAAGCGCAGATTACCAATTAATTTGACAAGTTGGACAAATCAATTTACAGAACTTTTTTCTTCTCAATTACAAGATATCACAGGTGATATTCTCAGTTTTTTTGTGAATACAGTAGGTAGAATATTTGACATTTTAATCACCATAATTATCACTTTTTACCTGATGTTACATGGCGATCGTTTCTGGGATGGGATATTTACTTTTTTGCCTACTCAGCTAGAGATTCATGTGCGCAAATCATTACGACAAAACTTTCAAAATTACTTTATCGGTCAAGCAACATTAGCTTGTTTAATGGGAATTTCTATGACTGTAAGTTTATTGATTTTAGGAACTCCCTTTGGCTTGTTATTTGGTATTGGGATTGGGTTTATGACTTTAGTTCCTTTTGGTACAGCTTTAGGTGTAACTCTAGTCAGTTTATTAATAACTTTAGAAAATTTTTGGCTTGGAATAAAAGTTTTGATGGTGATAGTTTTAATAGAGCAAGCAATTGAAAATTTTGTCGCCCCCAGAATATTGGGAGGCTTTACAGGTCTCAATCCAGTTTTGATTTTATTGAGTTTATTAGTAGGGGCTCAAGTATGGGGAGTTTTGGGTTTATTAATAGCCGTACCTGTGGCTGGTTTTGTCAAAAGCACTGTTAATTATTTGCCCTATTATTCAGCTCATAATGAACAAGAAAATCGGCAAATTACTAGGCTGGATAAATGAAAAATAGTGGTGGTGCATAGTAATGTGGGGAGTGTGGGAGTAGGGGAGAAATTAAAGAATATATATCTTCGCAATTATGGCTGCAGGACGACCTGAAAAATCAATAAATAGGGTTTGCTGAAAAAGTCTTTTTATCGAAGTAGGAGTTAGGAGGAAAAATTGTCGCTCAAATGTTCAGCCTTTGTCTGCTCAAAATTATCACATTTTGAGCAATTGGCTCCTAAAAATGCTAAAAGCTTTAGCTATCATTACCTTTATAGTTCTTCAGCAATCGCTATATAACTCCTAAATTACTGATAACTAATTTAGGAGTTATATAGCAGTCCTATTTCAGCCTTTGTGAAAATATCTCACAAAAAGGCAACAGCTCCGGAAGGCAACAGAGTCTCAGATTTTTTATCTGTGTTTTGATTTTTTACAACTAATTTAGAAGTTATATCATGTCCGGATAATTAGTCAGAAAAAAACTTTCTTATCGTCTTATCTCCTGACTCGGTGACTTATGAAGACTCTCTCGTTATTTATAATTATTCAACCGGATATTAAGTACCTAAACAAAATTAATTATCTACTCTGATTATATGTAATCCTTACAGTATAAGAAATTCAGATTGGCTAAATGTATAATTAATTTTGTGTACCTGCTTAATATAACTCCCGGGGCTATTTCATTCTAAACTGTGCCATGTTATGTATTTACGAAAAGAGGTTATTTCGAGCTTGAGACAATTTATCTTTCCCTATCTGAAAGTAAGTAATTTCATTGCTAAAATATAGAATTAAATGACCCTGACATAACTCCTGACTCGCTGACTCCTAAATAAATTATTTATAAATATTTAACCGAATATAATATTACTTTTATTTAGACGACTTTTAATATTAACCATGGATGAAAATTTCTGCTGGATATTAAAGATTGATAATTAGTTTATAAACAGTCTCTTAGATGTTATACCAATTTAATCAAGCCTGTTGATATTTTTTGATAATGCGGGGCAAGATGCTCTCTGTGCCTAAACTAATATTCACTTTTTTCAGATTGAAAGGCTCAATGGCTGCGGTCTAGAAAAAAAACAGATAATAAAGGTCTAAAGAAAAAGAAATGGCACGAGACCAAGCATTATAAATCCTGACTCCTCGAGGTCGCAAATCCTAAATACGTCGCCAAACTAAAGACTCACCTGCCCCTATCTGACTCCTAGCAATTTTTAGAAATTTCTTTCCAATTCGTATTAGAGCAAGTTCACTTAATTAACTATCCCAGAAAATTTTCTCCTCCTTGTCTCCGCTTTTCCCTATTCTTGATTATTTAGAGCTTGCTGAATAAATCCAAAGCTTAATTTATCCAAGTTTTGAGCACAATTATTTAGGGCTTGCTGAATAAATCCAAAGCTTTTATGAATGAATGTTTTAAAGACTATTCAAGGGTTTTAAAATGCCAGAAAATAGTTTTGAACTCATTAAAACTCATGCACTAACCAGGGATTATATAGTAAATAAACAGATATTCCTGCTAAAAAAATTCTTGTCTGTTGCCTATCAGGGTCATTTCATTCTAGATTTTGGCAATGAATTTATTTACTTTCAGGAAACGTAAAGATAAAATCCCTAAAGCTTGAAATAACGTAGTTTCGTAAATACAGAAAATGGCACAGTTTAGAATGAAATAGCCCTGGTTGCCTATCCCCACCACAAGAGTTTTTCAGCAAACCCTATTTATTCAAAAAGTGCACTTTTTGAAGCTGAAACCTTTAATATAGAATCCGGCTAATTAGTTATCGTATCGCTGAGAAGTCAGGAGTTAGGTAAGGGGAGCCGTCGGTAGGGCGACCTCGAGGAGTCAGGAGTTAGGAGTTAGGAGTGAGGAGAAAGAAAGGATTTGAATAGCATGAATTTTTAAATTCGTATTCAATAGAACATATGTATTAAGAGGAAGTAATTTTGCGATTACTGTATAACCGGATTTTATATAAAACGAATACACTTATTAAACTAATTTTGTGAAAAGTTTTATAATAGTGAAACTTCACAAATACTCTTGCCTTTTGCCTCTTGGCTCTCCTCACCAAAAACTTTTTCAGCAGACCCTATTTATAAACTTTCAACCAGATATAATATAACAATTAGCTAATAACTTATAACTTAAAAATCAAAAATTAATCCTTTATACTTAACAACCTAAAACCTAACACCTGCTTCTGACTTAACCTCAATTTTAATGCTGGAAAAAATGTTTTCTACTTTGCTCCGTATGCCTTAACTTTTGTTCAATAATCTGCCAATTTTCCTGTTCAATATATTGAATAAACTCGTCTATTTGGTCACGAAAAGAGTAGAGCGATCGCAATATTTCCGAACGATTGTATTGGGCCATCATCTGTCCTAACTCCGGATTACCACCACCCACTCTACTAGTATCCCGGAAACCAGAACTAGCTAACTCTTGTGCTAACTTGAGAACAGTAGGGTTAGTCTCACTCATACAGGCAGTAATTAAACTAGCGCTGGCCATCACTGGCAAATGAGAGATCCAAGCAACAGCTCGATCGTGTTCGTGAGGGTCACAAAAGCAAACTTGACTTTTCAGCAACCTAGCTATTGCCTCAACTTTTACCATCGACTCTTGGGGGGTATTTTCTGTAGGAGTTAGCACATAAGGTCTATCTCTAAACAAATCCAACTGAGCAACAGAAATCCCACTTTCTGCTTTACCTGCCATCGGATGTCCACCTATGAAATTCGGCCAAACTTGGGAAACTGCTTTCACAATTGGGGCTTTCACAGAACCTACATCAGTTAAAATTGTACTAGCAGAAATAAACGGAATCAGTAATTTCACGGTAGAAATAATCAAGGCTATAGGAGTACAAATAAATATAACATCAGCCGTAGATAATAAAGATAGTTTACTACTAGCTTCATCTACAGCTCCAAGAGCGATCGCCTTTTGACAAGTTTGTTCTTGACGAGATACTCCTAGAACATAATAACCTTGGCTTCTTAAATCTAATCCAATTGAGCCACCAATTAAACCTAATCCGACGATACCAATATTCATAATAATTAAATGGGGATTTTACAAGGGTGCGCCCTAATGATCATGGCAGAAATTCAAGAAAAATATGCTGCTGGTGAAAGAAACTTTACCGACCTCAATTTGTTTGAGGCCAATCTTAGTGGCATTAATCTCAGTGGTGCAAATCTCAGCGGAGTTAATCTCAGCGTAGCAAACCTCAGTGGTGCAAATTTAACTGATTCTAATCTCAGTAAAGCTAAACTTAATATTACTAAACTTAATGGGGCCCATCTCAGTGGCACAAACTTAAATGGGGCTGATTTGAATGTGGCTAATTTAGTTTTAGTTAACCTGAAAAAAGCTCAATTAATTGGAGCTAAACTGATTAGAGCCGAGTTGATTAGAGCAGAAATTAGTGAGGCTAATCTGTCCTTAGCTGATTTAAGTGGAGCTACTCTAGTAGAAGCCACACTGCGAAAAACTAATCTGAGTGGTGCTAATTTAAAGGGAGCAAATTTGAGGTTTGCTTGCCTCACAGGAGCTAATTTAGTTGAAGCTAATTTACAAGGAGTAGACCTCAGTGGTGCTGACCTCAGTGGTGCTGACCTCAGTGGTGCTGAGTTAAGACAGGCTAATCTGACTGGTGCTAATCTTAATGGAGCTGATTTAAGTGGGGCTAATCTACGTTGGGCTGTTTTGAGTGGTGCTAATCTTAAATGGACTAATTTTAGTGATGCTAAACTTAGTGGAGCGGATTTGAGTAGGTCTGATTTATCTGAGGCTAATCTTTTAAATGCTAGTTTAGTTCATGCTAATTTATCAAATGCCTGTTTAATTGAGACAAATTGGATTGGAGCTGATTTAACAGGAGCTGATTTAACAGGAGCAAAAATTTATGGTGCTTCTAGGTTAGGAATTAAGACAGAAGCTTTGACTTGTGAATGGGTTGACCTGAGTCAAAATGGAGATAAAAGTGATGTTCATTATTTGAATTCTAGTAAAATTAAACATTTCTTTCACGAAACACTTCCTGAAGTTAGGATTACTATTGATGCTTCTTTAGATAGTGCTAGTAATTATGCTTTGGCTGCAACTTATTATCAGATAAGTCGGCAATTACCACAGCTAAGTCAACCGCCTTGTATTGAAGTTAACTCTTGTAAAACAGTTATCTCGTTTCAGATGAATAGCGACGAAAAACTATTCGCCACTGCTCACGCTGCTATTCTGCCTTTTTATGATGCTGCTAAAACTCAAGAGAATATTATTAATATAATGAAAATGCTTAATTCCCAGGAGGAAGGTTATTTAATTCCTGTGGTATTCCGACATATTCGGCAGTTAAGTTCAATATTAACTCACTCTATAAAACAAGTTAATCAAGTTAATCAAGACCAGGCATTACTTAAATTTTGCAACGGGATTAAATTTTTTCAAACTCCTACGAAAGTAACTCTGATTAATTCAAGTTCTCAAAAGTTTAATCTCTACCATCACCCTACATTTGGTAAGCGGATAGTGAGTAAATCTAATAATAACAATCGTAATGTAGAGACTATAATTCAAGTTCCCCAAACAGAGTTATATCCTATTAATATAACTCTTGACTTTATTAAGGGTTTTCATAACTTAGAAAATTGATAAAAGTCAAGGTATGAATCTGGGGATTATTAGATGATATTCAGATCAAAGTACATCCTAAGTAATCCTAATGAATCAGGATTTTATTATTTACATAAGTTTCAAAAAATCTTTCTACAAAGTATTGGGATGCTTGAAGTCGGGAGTCAAGAGTCACCGAGTTAGGAGTCAGAGGTAGAGATTCATAGAAAGATTCATAGAATGTGTTTTACATCAGAGTAAAACTGCTCCATAATCAACTAAAAACAGCGCCCTAAGTTACAGAACAGTTTTTATGTCAACAGCATAATTGCATTTGGATAAAATGGTCGATAGTACATCTATTAACTGTTTTGTACTCATCCTACTGTAACTATCTTTTTTGCATTTAGTATTATATAGCGTTTCTCAGGTTAATGAGGTACGGTTATCTTTTTTATTCCTATTCCCTGTTGCCTAAAACCTAAAATTTTGTACCTCACCAGTATGAGAATTGCTATACAAGTTGAATTGCCTAAGCTTACTATCATTTGAGTTATCAAAAAAAGTTTTGAACTTAATATAATCCTCAATCCTATTTCAGTTGTAATATTTTAGTGGTGGTTAGGAGTCACCTCCTGATGATTCACTAAATCAGAATTTAAGAGGCTTTTAGTTAATAATGACTGTTCTAAAATTTTTCACAATCAATTGAGGATTGCTAAAATCCTTAATTGATTGTGAAATTAGCCAAACTTTATCGTTCAATTAAGGTAAGAGAAACAGGACATTTTACTTATTACAGTTTCTATCTTTTCCTAATTATTTTGTTTGCTTTCTAGATATATGTTAACTTAGTAAAAACAATTTAGAGCACTCCATGCATTAGTTATGAGGAATTTTGGTGTATTTATTGACAGATTCTATTTACTACCTACCAACTACTACCAACAAAAACTCACGATTTGAATAGGATTGCTATATATAGCACTTCTAAATCATTTGTCATAAATCAAAACACAGATAAAAAATCTGAGACTCTGTTGCCGAACGGAGCTATTTCTTTTTTGTGGGATATTTTTACAAGGGCTGAAATAGGATGGCTATATATAGCACTTCTCACACTTGTGACCTATAGTGAAGTGAAAATATATTATTGATAAAAATGAATGATGATGAATGATGAAACCTAATTCAGTTGACTTTAGAGCAAAAATTATCAACAAGAGAAACTTTCAATTCTGAAACTAGTCCAACATTTTAATGTGGCGACAAGCTTGATTCAAAAACGCCTCAAAAAATATCAAAAAAACAGGAGATATTAATCCTCAACCTTAAGGTAGAATTCAACCACCAAAGGTGAATTCAGAACAATTAAATTAATAGAATAGGTAGAAATCATCCCATAAAAGCATGATACAACTCTATCTGAACTATGTCATTTACTAGAAAAAAAGAACAAATTTCGAGTTAATTTAGCCACAATGGGGAGAATTACTCAAAAATCAAATTATAGTAAAAAAAAACACTTTATAGCACTACGCAAATAGGGCGCGGACATTTATAAATGCTCTTTGCGGAGCATTTCCTCCGTAAAAACTCACTCAGGGATTACTTCTGTACGGGTAATTCATGAATTACCCCTACTGTACGGGTAATTTCTGAAGGAATGCTCCGCTTTCCATGTTTGCTCCGCATTCGGACCGAAATTACCTCGACAGACTTCTGACTTGCGCGTAGCACTATATACCTCAGAAAAAGAAACTGAATAAAATCAGAAAAAGTGAGTAGAATTTTGCTCATAAATTTGATATATCCCAGTTTTAAACTTGATTTTCTTGGATGAATCTGCCTGCGGTAAATTTCGTTATAGTCAGGGTTTATGGTCGAGGATTAAAATGGAAAAGAGCTAGAGGGAAAAAATCAAAAAAATAGACAGAAATATTTCCTGAATTAGATTAGTGAAATAGCCCTGCCATTAACTGTTGGCATATCCGAATATTTATGGAGCTGTTGATAGAGTTAAATTTAAAGCTTTTGTGGTGAAAGAATAAGTTCCTAAATTCTGAAAAAATTCTTGTGTTCTCATGGATAATACTAAAATCAATCAAGGAAATATGGTGAGATAAGCAATTGAAGAAGCCGGAAGAAAAGCGATCTATTTATCTCTTTATTCTCCCGAAATTTCCTCCATGTAAAATCTTTAGTCGAAAGTTAAAGCTATCGCAGAAATCAAGAGGAACAAGAACGGACAAAGAGCTAATTAATAGCATAACAAATGCTATGCTGCAAGTAACTGAGCCAGATATCCACAATTGGTTTACTCACAGTTGTTACTGTACCTCATAAGTATGAGAAACCCTATATACTAGTTAATTATTCATCACTAGTAATGATTAGTAGAATTATCTCAAGCAAAACTTATATAGCCACACCTTAATCAAAGTAATAAACTATAAAAAAACTTACTTATATAGCTCAATTGCCAAGAGGCAAGACAAAATTATTGGAGATTAAAATCTAAAATAATTCATTATTCTAGCTACTAAAGCTCAAACTATAAAACCCAGAAAGTAAATTATGGATAGTGAAAAAATACTTCAAAAGTATGCCGCAGGAGAAAGAAACTTTACAGGTATCATTCTTTGTGAAGCGAATCTTAGTAGAGTAAATCTTAATCAAGTTAATTTCAGTCAGGCTGTCTTAAATCTTACTAATTTTAGTGGAGCAAATCTAAGTGAGGCTAACTTGAGCGGAGCAAAACTCAATGTAGCTCGACTCACTGGTATTAATCTTACTCATGCTAAACTTAACGGCACAACTCTCAATGTTACTAACTTAATTCAGGCTAATTTAACAGGAGCTGAATTGATCGAAGCTAAGTTAATTCGAGCCGAGTTAATTCGAGCGAATCTAACTAATGCTAATCTTAAAGGTTCTAATCTTACAGAGGCTGATTTAAGAGAATCTACTTTAATACAAGCTAATCTACAGTTAGTAGATTTAACCTCCGCTCGTTTACGAGGTTCTTCCCTAGCCAATGCTAATATAGAAAGGGCTAATTTACATAGAGCCGATTTGAGCAAAACCGATCTAACAGGAGCGAACTTCAGTAATGCTGAACTTAGACAAGCTAAACTTTGTCTATCTAATCTTAGTAAAGCTAATTTAAAAGGTGCTAATCTCAGATGGGCTGATTTAACAGGAGCTAACTTGAGTAATGCAAATCTTGATTCAGCTATACTAAGTGGAGTGAATTTATACGGAGCAAATTTGCAAAATGCTAACTTATCAAATGCTGTTTTAGTTCATGCCGATTTGACTAACACTAATTTAATTAATATTAGTTGGAGGGGAGCAGATTTGACGGCAGCAACCTTGACAGGAAGTAAACTTTACGGAGTGTCAAGATTTAGTATAACTGCTCAAGATATCACTTGTGATTGGGTTGACATGAGTGCAAATGGTGATGGTAGTAAAATAATTAACTTTACCCCTGAAACATCTAAAAAATTTTTTAATGCTACTCAACCTATTGTAAAAATTGTAGTAAATTTACCACTAGATCCTAATACTCATGTGGCGTTGGCTGCTATCTATCGTCAAATTTATAGACAAAATAACCATTTCAACTTACCTCCTAATATAGAAGTAAATTCCAGGAGAACTATATTATCATTTAGACTAGAAAAAGACGAGGACTTACTTGCTACTGCTTATGTAATGATTTACCCCTTTAAAGAATCTACTCTAATTCAAAATTATTTTTTAGAACTAATTGAAAATATTTACCCAAATTATTCGAGAAACTTAGATGTCAGAACGTCAAATCGTTTTGCTAAAATCAGGGTGAGTCTCAATCAAGTTAAAAGAATAATTAGCGCACTTAGAACTATTGATTCTCAAAAGAAACTTTTAAGCTTAAATTTTTTTAATTCCCAGATTCAAATAATAACTATCAATTCTCTAGGACAAGAATTTAACATAAAAAATTCTTTAAATTCTCCTAACAACACTGGCTTAGTCATAGAAACTGACGAAAAAAATCATAATTTACTTGGTTATTTAGAAGAAAACAATCGACCCCAGAATAGTTTGATTAACTTTGTTAAAAATTTTACTGAATAATCAAAAGTATAAAATCCATCCAGTCAAAATAATCATAAAGGTTTGAAATTGAGATGATTGAATGACAAACAATTTCTGGAAAATCAAGAATTATGATGATTTATCTAGTAGTGCAAGCTTTTCGGTCGCTCAAGCTCAAAAAGTTAGCATTTTGAGCAGACAAGGGCTGAAAAATCAAGGGACAAATATATCCGAGTACCTCCTCTATAATTCCCATTTATCCTGACTCCTGACTCCTGACTCCTGACTCCTACCCTCACTCATAAGACTTTTTCAGCAAACCCTAGTTAGATTAGAATTCCCTTAAACATACTTAGAAAAATTATCTCGTCAACTTAACCGATAAATACGGAAATGCCAGAAGAAATATTAAAAAGATCCGAATTAATTAAAAGGTACACACAAGGAGAAAGAAATTTTACAGCAATTAACTTGACTGAAGTTAACCTGAGTCGAATGAACTTGAGCCAAGCTAATCTCAATATAAAGGTTGAAAATTGAGATTATGGAATGACAAACAATTTATGGAAAATCAAGAATTATGATGATTTATCTAGTTAGATTAGAATTCCCTTAAACATACTTAGAAAAATTATCTCGTCAACTTAACTGATACATACGCAAATGTCAGAAGAAATATTAAAAAGATACGAATTAGTTAAAAACTATACAGAAGGAGAAAGAAATTTTACAGCAATTAACTTAACAGAGGTCAACCTAAGTCGAATTAATTTGAGCCAGACTAATCTCAGTCGAGCTGTTTTATTCGTTTCTAATCTCAGTGGAGCTAATCTTAGTGGAGCTAATCTCAGCAAAGCTAATCTCAATGTTGCCAGACTTAGCAGTGCGAATCTCAACAAAGCAATTTTAAATCAAACCACTCTCAACGTGGCCAATCTTGTCAGGGCTGATTTGAGTGAAGCTCAATTAATAGAGGCTACTCTAATCAGAGCAGAATTAGTTAGAGTAGAACTAAGTCAAGCAAATCTTACTAGAGCTAATCTCAGTAATGCTGATATGAGAGAAGCCATACTTACAGAAGCTAACTTAACTCACGCCAATCTTAGTAGCGCCAATCTTCGAGTTGTCTGTGCAAAAAGAACTAATTTTGAACTTGCGGACCTCCATAGTGCTGACCTAACAAAAGCCGATTTACAAGAAGCTAACTTTACCAATGCTGAATTGAGACAGGCTAAACTCAGTTTAGCTAATCTCAGAAATGCTGATTTGAGTGGAGCTAATTTGAGATGGGCCGTTTTGAATGGAGCTAACCTCGCTGATGCTGACCTAAGTCATGTTAAGTTGAGTGGGGCTAATCTGCGTGGAGCTAATTTAACCAATACAAAACTAACTAATGCTAGTTTAGTTCATGCCGATCTAACTGAAGCAAATTTAATTAGAGCAGATTTAGTAGGAGCTGATTTATCTGGAGCTATTTTAACCGGAGCTAAACTTTATGAAGTTCCTAGATTAAATATTAAAGCTGAAGAAATTGTTTGTGAATGGATTGATATTAGTCCAAATGGAGACAATAGCCAAGTTTATCATTTTAAATCATCAGAAGAATCTAAGCGATTTTTTAATCATAAATCTCCTACTGTTAAAATTGTAGTTGATTCACCTTTAAATCTCAAAGCTAACGTGGCTCTTGCTACAACTTACTATCAGCTTGCTAAAGATTATAATTTAATTAATCGTCCTCCCAGTATTGAAGTTAGTTACTGCCAAACTATTTTAACTTTTAGGGTAGACAGTGATGAACATTTATTTTTTGTTGGATTTATTGTAATTTTCCCCTTTGCTGATGCTAAAAAATCTCAAATTAATGTTACGGAAGTTGTAAAAAATATTCCTTCAGAAAAAATCAATAGTAAAATCTTAGAATTAGAAATAGGTATGGAACAACTAATCAAAAAAAATCGCCGAATTCAGAAAGTAATCGAATCAGTCAGACAAAATATTAGTTTCTTTTCAGCCCCTACTCAGTTAATTTTAAATAGTTCAAGTGGGGGAAATTTAATAGTAAGTACCAATCCAGGTTTTGGGAAAAAATTCTGTAAAAATACAAATGAACAACAATTCTCTCTACCCCCAGCAAATAAAGTTGTTGATTTTATCAACAGCTTTTATTATTTGAGTGAAACTCTGTGATCGAAGTAGAAGTCCATAAATCTCTACGTAGTTTTCTGCGATCGCAAAATCAGCCTCAATGGCCTCATAATTTAACGATGGCCCGATTAGTAGCAAGAGCTTTGAGACTAAGACGTAGTGCATTAATTCAAACAGGTTCCCCTCCCGGTAGCCACAATCAACAATATCAATTAAGTTATTTACTACCAATTTTAATGTGGCCAGAAGGGACAATATTAGTCGCCCCTACCCCAGTGCAACAACATTTGCTGAGGGTAGAAATTCCGAGATTGCGTGAAGGTAACCCAGATAATAACTTATCACTTCCTGATAAACCGATTCAAACTTATCCATCACAGCAACCAGATTTTAATGGACTACTATTGATGACACCAGAAACTTGGTTAGTCAGTCATTGGCAAGATAAACAGTTTCCCAAAAATATTCCCACCATTATTGATTGGGCAGATAATTTAGAAACTTGGGTTCAAAATTACTTAACAGCCAGTTTTTTACCTGCTGACTGGAGTCAACTCATGGAAGCTTATCCTACTGAATCTTCCATAATACGTCAAGCAAGAGTAAACTTAACGCGATCGCTATTCCAACATCCCCCAAACCCCTACAATTGTTACTTAATTTCTCCAGACGAGCAAAATATTTTAGAAAATTTAATCGAATATTTGGCCTTAACCACAGGAAACAAATCAGATAACTTCTGGTACCAGTGGCAAAGTAAGGCCCAATTAACATGGGCAGAAATTCATCGCCAGAGAGGGTCATTTTCTTTATACTCAACTCCATTCGATTTATCTCAAGTTTTAAATAAAATTTGGCCTCAGCAACCAGTAGTAATAATCGGAGGTGCATTAGACCTCGAAGAAAAAGCCCCTACCTATAGACAAAAAATGGGATTAGGCGATCTTACCTGCGTCAAATTCTCTCCTAATCGTCGTAATGAAATGATTCAACTGTATGTACCAAATGGCTTACCCATGCCAAATACACCCCAATTTCAGTCAGAATTGATTCAAGAAATCCAAAGTTTATTATATATTAGCTCCAGTGCGGTTGATGGATTAATAGTTATCCTAATTGGCGATCTACCACTCAAAACTCAAGTGGGCGCTATTTTGGCTGCTGAGTTCGGGTCGCGGGTACAAGTAGAAACCACTTCTGCCGAATCACAAGGAATTTTAATAACTGGATGGGAGTTTTGGCAACAGCATCAAAGGCAATTAAAAGCACCTCAATTATTAATAATTACCACTTTACCTCTTCCCTCTTTGGAAAATCCTTTGGTATCTGGAAAAGTAAATCTTTATAAGCAACGTGGTCTAGATTGGTTTAGGTTATATCTTCTACCAACAGCTTTACAAGAATTGCAACGTGCTATTGCCTCTGTGCGGGAATCTCAAGGTGTAGTTGCTTTACTTGATAGTCGTGTGATTCGTCGTAGTTACGGCCATCAAGTTTTAGCTGCTCTTAGTCCCTTTGCCAAAATTGATTATTTAGATACAACCTGGCTAACACAATCATAAATCTATTTAGTCTTGCTGATATTTGAATTGACTATTCAATTAATTAAGAAGTAATTCATAAAGTTAACTTTTTTAATATTTTTCAAATAGATTTTACAAACTTATTTTAAGCTCGTCTATAATTGCTGTATAATCAATGTTCAAATCACTTAAACATCAACAAAATTATGGGTGAAGCTAAACGTCGAAAAGAAGCACTAGGAGAACAATACGGCCAAGAATCACGACTTTTTTCTTGGCTTCCAATCACAAAAAGCCAGAGTCAGAAATTTATGCAGTGGACTTCAACTGGTGCTTGGATTGGGATTGGATTGCTAATTTTTTCCTGGTTAACAGTTAGATTGATTGGTCCAGCTTTTGGCTGGTGGCAAGTTGACTAATTCTCTATTTGGGAGGTCATTTCAGTTATCAGTTATCAGTTATCGGTACCTCCGCCTGAAGCCGGAGGCAAGAAAATAGGGAATTTTCTTTGTTATCCCCTTGTCTTGCGACAGCTCGTGGCGCAGCCAAGTGGAGGCTTGAAACCTTATTTCTTGGTCAAATAAAAGTTAAAAAATTTTCAGCAAATATTATTACTATTTCTAATTCTAAAAATTTTCCCGATATTGCTTCTCAAAGCTAACGTCTAAATTTTTAGTGACATAAATATAACGAGCGCTATGATTAACTGTGTAATTAAGCTGTTTAACAATCAGATATCTTAGTATTAATTTTATCTAGAATTATCATCTTACTATTTTATTGTTAATTATTTTTGATAATTTTCAAAAGAAAGTGAAAAGTTGAAAAAAAAATATTTGTTGAAAAAAACTGTCAAACTGCCAAATTAAAAATCATCAAATCCAACAGATTTTGAAGCAATTTAAAATTTTCAAACAAATATAAAACGTTCTTAAAAAACTATCAAGTTTACAGGGAGATAGCATAATTCAAAGGGGATAATTCCGAAGATAAAACAAACTTAGAAAACCGAATTTGAGCCAGAATAAAATAAATACCACTTAACTTAGTTTATCTAAATAGAAATGTTGGTGTTGTGCTTAAAAGTGTTTCAGCAATTAACAATTAACAACTTTCATGTGACGAGGTGCCGAATGCAAGTGCATGACAAACGGAAAACAATTAATAATTACCTCTGGTGAATAATTAACAGTTAACAATTTTCATCTGACGAGGTGCCGAATGCAAGTGCATGACAAACGGAAAACAATTAATAATTATCGCTCGCCGGAGCATTAATAATTGAGCGGAGACTATCTCCCTAGATATACGCGACCCGAATAATTATTCGGTAAATAATACAGTCTTTAAATGTGAAAAATAAAAAATAATACACTCCGTAAGAAAATTTAGATTTTTGTGAAAAATTAGAAATTTTCTTGGTGTTAGAAACTCTCGATCAAAGCTCTGAGTAGGTTTGGACACTCTCCGACTTATAACTATGATTAACTATTTATATAATTTCATAGTTTAAACTCTTAAAATATCCAGATTTGGAACTTAATTTTAACAGCTTAAGTCTAATACTTATAAGGGTTTAGCTGAATGTTGTACTTGATACTTTGCTCAACAATACTATCAGTTAACCTAGTGTATCTAGTCTCAAAGATTCAAATAGAGACGTGCTAAAAAAAATAGTTATGGTTATACTATGGCAAAAGCTAAACACCATATTATTACAAAAATTTAACAAACTCTAAAATCTAGGGGTGTGGTGATAGGAGGATAACTGTGTTTCTGAGACTTGCAGAACAACATCGTAAATTTGTACAAGACCTAGTAATGAACTTGCAGGCTCTGGCAATTGTGCTGGAGAAACGAGGCTATTTGGCATCTTGTTATACTTGTGGCGGTCAAATGAATAGTGCCTCATTTATGGTCAGCCTGGGAGAAAATCATCTGATTCGCTTTCTCGTATCAGACTACGGTATTACATGGACAGAAATGCGAGACGAACGCGAACTAATGAAATTGGAGGGAGCTGAAGCAATTAGCCAACTACAGGAATTAGCGAATTTGGTAAAACATCAAATTCAGCCCTCTCCAAAATCGAATACTTCTCAGCAGGAAGATTTAAGCTTAGATAGGGCTTTATAGAATATATATATTGACCCATTCCCAGCCTACTGCTTAAGTTGGAGGTGAGGTACTGATAACGCAGTTCCCCCGTAAAGAGGCTAACTGTTAACTAATAGGGTAGCTCCGACCCAGGAGGCTAACTGTTCACTGTTCACTGAAAGGGCCGATGGCCAACAGGAGTCAATTTAGATGTTGTAGGGCGGATAACTTGAGCATTTGTCAACATTGACAAAAATCTTGTTACCGCTTACAGCCATTTTGGAGCAGGGAGTAGGGAGCAGAGATTAATGTTGAAGTGTACCTTAGCATCCACCAAAAGTGATGTAATATACAAAAGCTCTAGAATTGCGAAATGGCAAAAGTTTTCAGCATTATTGACTACTCCCCGGACTCAAGTCACGGGGAAACAAGCGTAGATACTACGCAACAAGATAAATCCGTGTTGCTTCGTCTATTCTTAGCTGACCAAAGATATATTCTGATGTCGGACAATTTCATTGT
>JBARXI010000505.1:0-2276 GCA_049647275.1 Microcoleaceae cyanobacterium | reverse complement strand
TAGCAATCCTAAATGATTTGTGAAAAATTTAGATGTATTTATTTTGTCTTCTACCTACCACCTAATACCTAACACCTACCACCTACCACCACCAAAAATTTATAACTGAAATAGGATTGCTATATAAATAGAGTTATCCTTGAAAACTGATTCAAAAAAAATCAATCCTAAACTAAAACTAAAACTAAAAATGACCACAATAATCAAACCAAATATTCTTAGTCAAGACGAAGCTTTATCCGTAGTAGAAACAGCCGTAAAAAAATCTGAAGCCGAAGATATTTTCGTTAGTCTGAGTAACAACGAATCATCCCTAAGTCGCTACTCAGAAAATCAAATTAGCCAGAATATTACCAAAACAAAATTTCAACTCAACATTACCAGTTATTTCGGTACTCGCAGCGCTACCGCTTCTACCACAGAACTAGATATAGATGCCATTACAGCCACTATCCGTCGTTCCGAGGAACTTGCCCGCATTGCCCCAGAAGACCCGGAGTGGGTGCCACTACTCCAACCCCAACAATATGAAAAACGTACTCCCGCCTTTGATGAATTGACCGCTACCATCTCCCCACTGGCGCGAGGAAAAATAGTACAAAAGGTATGTGGGATGAGTGCAAAAGCAGGAGTTGATGGCTCCGGCACTCTGAGTACAGATACATCTTTAGAAGCGATCGCCAATTCCCAAGGGTTACGCGCCTATAATAAACATACAAGGGCAGACTTTAGTTTTACGGCAAGGATTGAAAATGGTTCGAGTTGGAGTAGACGCACTGCCTGGGGGATAAATCAACTACCCACTGAAACTATGACCGAGGAGTTGATAAACCGAGCTTTTGTCACTCGCCAACCAAGGGAAGTAAGCCCCGGTGTCTATCCTGTGATTTTTAGTGGGGCAGCTTTGGCAGATTTGTTGATTTGGCTAATATTTAATCTTGATGCACGAGCTGCAGATGAAGGGCGGTCGTTTATGTCGCGCACTGATGAAAATGGTCAAACTGTGGGCAACCGAGTGGGGGAAAAAATGTTTAGCCCGTTGGTGCAGGTGCAACGCCATCCAGGACATCCTTTGTTACAGTTGGGGACTTTTTCTGGCGATGGGTTGAGTAATAATTATTTGGAAGTGATTAAGGATGGTGTACCTCAGACGTTATCTTATAGTCGTTATTGGGCAGCAGAAAAAGGCAAGCAACCTACGGGTTATATGTTTCCGGTGGTGATGCAGGGTTCTGAGCAAAGTTTGGCGGATCTGATTTCTCAGACGGAGCGGGCTGTTTTGGTGAATCGTTCGTGGTATGTGCGTTATGTGAATCAGCGGACATTGGAGGTGACGGGGATGACGCGGGATGGTACTTTTTGGATTGAGGATGGGAAGGTAGCTTATCCGATTAAAAATTTGCGCTTTAATCAGGTTTTGCCGGATATGTTACGGGATGTAGATGCTGTTAGCAAAGTACAACGTTATGGTAATAGTATTTTGCCTGGGGTAAGGGTGAAGGCTTTTAATTTTAGTAGTGTGACTGATAGTGTTTGATAAATTTAGGTTGAGCTTAAAATACTTGTCAACTAAAGCTTAACTATGCTCTGTTGATATATATAATGACCGATAATTATTTCGGTCATCCTGCTGCCGTAATGGTGAGGATATATTTTTTTTAATTTCTCCCACACTCCCTACACTCCCTTTATTATTACGGAGGCACTACAACCTTTGTTTCTAGGTGTTTTTATCTCCCCCTCTTCCCTATCTGTTTGGGGCGGACTATTTTAGCTGTGTCGAGCCAGTAGCGTCCGTGCTTCAATAATTGATAATTACCTCTGTCTTAAAGGAAGAGCATTGATACCAAGGAGAAAATTGTTGACTTCTCTTGGTCGATTGGAGGACAGCGAGGAGACCCGAAGAGTGCAGAGCCGCTCCGCTTTACATGTCGGCGACAAGCCGAAGAGCGTTTGCTCCGCATTCCGATAGGAAAGTTCTGCGCCAGCAAAACGCCATCCCCCGACCGCTTTTCTTCTTAAAACAAGAGGCTTTAAACCCGATCTATTAATTATCAATTATCCATTATCTATTAGACATCTCCATAAAAGAGGGAGTAGGGAGTAGGGGGAAATAATTGATGATTTATGGGCGATAATTGATTTTATTTTTTATCTTTTCCCTTATGGGTTTAATACCCCACCGTCACCCGCGGTGCTCAAAATTGTTTGGGGGAGCGAATCCCCATGCAATTTTCACATCACGCCTTTCCTACGGAATGCGGAGCAAACAGCAT